>JAAZAH010000073.1 GCA_012514415.1 Sandaracinaceae bacterium | reverse complement strand
GGATTTTGACGGACGCTTCGATACGCGGATCTATTTTGAAGACGGGAAAATGAGCCGTATCGAGCGCGATCTTGCCGGTCGCGGCGGAGATGAATTCCAGGTCGATCGCTTTGAATACCTCGATGGGCGCCATGTGGTTCGGATGGGAACCGATCTCGATGGCGACGGGAGTGTCGATCGATGGGAGCGCGATGAAGAGTTCGAGGCGCGTCGGCGTGCGGAAGAGCGGCGCGCGCAAGAGGCGGAGCAAGCACCCGAAGAGGAAGCCGAAGCCGAGGCTGAATGAGGGGGAAACCGAAGCGTCAGCCTCCGTCCTCTTGAGCCGAGCCGTGAGCTTCCGAACGGCCTCGTTTCCGTGAGCGCACTTCAAGAGGGACCCGTCCTCTCGAAGCGATGCTTGCATCGAGGCGCCCGGCTTGCCTGATGCCGCGAAGCGAGATCTCGGTGCGAGGAGCGTATGCCGCATTATGGAAGACATGCGGGCGTTGGGTCGTGCCCGGCCGAATGAGGCGCGTCCACTCATTCTTGGGACAGGGCCGGCCGGTCTCGCCGCTGGACTCATCCTCGCTCGCGCTGGAAAGCGTCCGCTTCTCATCGAGCGAAGTTCAGCACCGGGAGGCATGATGCGCGGGATCGTCTGTGGCGAGTACTCGCTCGATCTCGGACGAAAAGAGCTCTACGATCGCCTGCCCGAGGTGCGCTCGTTCCTCTTCGATCTCTTGGGCGATGACTATTGTCCTTACGATCACCGCGTCGGCATCCTCTACGACGGGGTATTGCTCGAATATTCGCGGCGATTTCGGGGCGTGCTTCGTGGCGCCCCGCCCCGGCTTTTGAGCCAAGCGCTCGTTGATCTACTTGTTTCGAGGCTCACGATGCGCGGCGCACCGGAAAATCTCGAGGAAGCGCTGCTCCAAAAGCGAGGGGCGACGCTGACGCGCGCGTTCTCACAAGGCTATCAGGAGAAATTTTCGGGCATTCCTTTTCGTGAGCGGCCTCCGTCTCTCTGTCCGCCTGGACGCGCACGGATGCGTGAGGAGAAGACACAGTTTTTTCATCCGCGGCGTGGGACGCAGCAGATTGTCGACGCTTTGGTTCGCGCAATTGCGGAGAGCGGGGGTGAGTTTTTGTACGGGGCCGAGCTCGAGTCGGTTCGCACGCGCGACGATCGCGTCACCGGCGTCTTCGTTCGAGTCCAGGCGAGCCGCCTCTTTCTCGCCGCCGATACCGTGATCTCGGCCGTTCCGATTCTCACGCTCGCGCGGGCTCTCGGTTGGAGCGATTGGGGGCTCGAACGCGCGAGCTGGCATCGAAAGAGGGTGACGCTCCTCGGTTATTTTCTCTTGAGCGAGCCCGTGAGTTTTCCGCACGCCTGGCTGCTTGTCTCCTGCGGAAAGATGAGGACGGCGCGGCTGACCAACTACGCGGGTTTCGGCGGCCAGATGGTACCGAAAGGGAAGGGCGCGATCGCGGCCGAGATCTTTGTCGATGACGACGATCCGTACCACCAACGAAGCGATGAGGCGATTCTCGATGCGGTCGAGAGGGAGCTCTCATTTGCGGGGGTGCTCGCGCCAAGAGCGGTCACGCGGCGCTTCTTGATTCGGATCCCGGGAGCGGAGGCGGCGAGCGATTATCGGAATTGGACGAGGCCCGCGTTTCTCCGCTTGGGGCGTGCGCTACAGCGCGTAGAGGGGCTCTACGAGACCAACCGAGCGGGCGTCGACATCGCGATGTACGCCGGAATGGAGGCCGCCCGAGCGATCCTCGACGGCGCAAAGATGCGCTTCATCGAGAGCGCGGCACCGACCACGGCCTACGATGACTTTTCGCGGATCAGCGGATCGTGAGCGGGCGGAGGGGCTCGAGCGTTCCAACCAAAGGTTCATCGCTCACCGCCCGAACCTCGTCGATGAAGGATGAGAGGTTCACGTTCAGTGAGAAGTTGATCGGCTCCTCGATGGGCTGAAAAAAGTCATCGTAATGGTGCGGGATGATCAGCTTCGGCTGGAGGCGAGCGAGGAGCCGAGGTACGTATTCATGAGTAAAGCGGCGCCCGGCGATGCCGGCGAGGAGGACGTCGACCTTGTCGCGGATCTCATCGTCGATGAGATCGCAGCTCCCTTGATGATAGAAGCGAACACCGCCCACCTCGATAAGGATGCCGAAGGTCTGTCCGCAGCCGTATCGATGCGCCGTCATCGGCTCGAGATGCTCGCACGTGATCTCGGAGTCAAAAGGGATGGCTTTTCCAAGGATGAGTTTTGAATGAAGGCTCGGGATGAAGCGGACGCGGAAGGGGCCGCGCTCGTAGACGCGATGCGGCTCGGCGATGATGCTCTCCCTGCCCGAAGCGCGGAGGAGGGTGTGAAGGGATTTCGAGCCGAAGACCTCGGCGTCATCGCGGGCCGCGAGATACGGGATGTCGACCGCATGATCGAAATGCGTATGACCTGCGACGATGATATCCGTTTTTGGTATATAGCGATCGATGCGCTCCTCATCGATGAGGAGGGGGCGCAGCATGAGCATCTCGCGCATCGGCGCCCTCGAAAGATAGGGATCGATCACGAGCGTCTGTCCTTGGTAACTCATCCGAAAGCCAGAAGTCCCGAGCCATTCAAGGATGAGGCCGCGGGGCAGTATTCCTCTTCCATCGCGGAGCTGTCGCTCGAGATGTGTGCTCCGATCGTTGGCGAGGCGCTCTTTTTTATGGAGCAGGTACTGGATGAGTGAGCGGAGATGGGACACGCGCTGGAGGATACTCTGCCCGCCGCGCCCGGACTAGACGCGGAAGCGCAGTTCGTAAAGGTGGGAGCGTGCCGGGATGGACCGGATGAGCGAGCGTAGGGCATCCGCCGTGAGGCCAAGCGCAGAAGCGCGATCTTCGAGCGATGGGATCCACGCTTCGATCAAGGGGTAGCGCGCGAGATTGGCATGGCGTTCGACGAGCTCGAGCCCAAGCCCGCGAAGCGCACCGACAAGGCGATCGTGTTCGTCATTCCAGTCTTCGTGATCAGCGTAATAGAGGCGGCTTGACGGGCTAGGATGAAGGCATCGCGCAGCAAAAGCGATGAACGCGAGCCCATCGTCGTAGGAGCGCGGTGGGTCCGTCACGACGATCTCAAATCGGCCCAGAAGTTGCGGTCCGGGCTCTTCCTCGAGAACGTCGACTCGGTGAACGGGAAGCTCCGCGAAAAGGGTGCGGGCACGCTCCGAGAGGAACGCGAGAATGCGTTCATCGATATCGGCGACTTCGACTTTTTCGGCTCCGAGTAGAAGGAGTGCGAGCGAGACGGCATCGTCGTCTCCGAGGGCGAGGATGGGGCCCTTCGGGCGCGTGCGGAGGAGTGTCTCGGCGCGAAGTAGCACCGAAGGCGTGTCGATGAAGAGCTGTGCGTGATCGAGAGATTCGGCGGGGCGGGTCTGGATGAGGCTTTCGAAGCGCGAAAGCAGCGCGGGGTTCGAAATGGACGGGGAGGGCTCGCTCAGCTCGTGGCGGGCCATCCTGAGCAAAAAGCGGAAGAGCGTTCGCGGGTCATTTTCATCGAGCGCTCCATTGGGTTCCCCATCGAGCGCTTCATCGAGCTTTTGGAGGCGCGCTCGAATGGCGTACATGAGCGCGGCATCATCGGGGACTCTGCGGGCAGGACCGAGCAGGATGCTTCCGAGAAGCGCACGGAGACTCATGCGCGAATACGGCCAATGCGGTGTCCGAGCGCGTACCGATCCGGACCGTTCAAAAAGATCACGACCGAGGCGAGGAGGAAGAGGAGTGGGAGCTCGATTGCGAGCGCACCCGTCGGGCGGAGGCTGAAGATCTCCTGCCGGTGCACCAAGAAGATCGCCATGGTCATGGTGAAGGCGACGGTTGCGGCGGAAAGACGCGTGAAGACCCCGAGGATGAGTCCGAGAGGCGCGAGGATTTCGCCGACGAGCGCGCCATAGGCGATGAACTCGGGGAGACCGACGCTCGAGAGCTGCGATTGGATGCCCGCAACACCTTTGGTGAGCTTTGAGAGGCCGTGCGGCAGCATGAGGCCGCCAACGGTGAGCCGTAGGATGAGGGATGCGAGCTGAGGTCGTGGAGTTCCGAACATGCTCCTGAAGTTAACAGCCGCCGCGCCCCGATGCACGGAGGCAGCGGTGGGCGAACCTAGGGTGTTGCATAGCGGGGGCGGACCTTGACGCATCGGCTGATCCAGCTTTCAGCACCAGGTGGCCGCATCCGCGCTTGGATCCGCAACCTCGGACGAAAGCGTCGGACCGCCTCCCGCGCAAGGCCCGTCGATTCCACTTGAATCCTTTCGCCGTGATGTGGCTCTTGAAGGGTATGAGCACGAATACAAAAGCCGTGACGATCGATGTCACCGAGTCGAACTACGAAGAGCTTGTCCAAGAGGGAATCACCATCCTCGACTTTTGGGCGGGCTGGTGCGGCCCTTGTCGTGCCTTCGCGCCGATCTTCGAGGCCGCCGCAAAGCGCCATCCCGACGTGAAGTTTGGTAAAGTGGACACCGAGGCCGAGCGAAGCCTCGCCGCCGCCTTCGGCATCCGATCCATTCCGACGGTTGCGGTGATGCGTGATGGCTATCTCCTGCACATCGAGCCGGGGATGCTCTCGCCAGGATCCATCGACAACCTCCTAGAAGCGGTTCGTGCGGTCGATATGGAGGAGGCGATCCGCAAGCTCGAGAGTCAAGTGCAGCACTAAAAGTCTGGAGGGTTCGAGGATGGGCAACGAAGCGAATTTGCGCGTGGTGGTGATCGGCGGCGTCGCGGCGGGGATGAGTGCGGCGAGTCAGGCAAAGAGGCGCATGCCCGGGGCGGAGGTAATAGTTATTGAACGAGGACCCTTCATCTCCTACGGCGCATGTGGAATGCCGTACAACCTCGAGGATCCCTCCCGCGAGATGGAGGATCTCGTTGTCCTCACTCCAGAGGTTGCGCGTAAAAAACGCGGCATCGACGTCCGGACCAAGAGCGAGGTCCTCGCCATCGATACCGAACGAAAAAGAGTTCGTTATCGTGAGGACGGCTCCGAAGTCGAGGAAGAGCTCCACTACGATCGCCTGATCATCGCGACCGGTGCCCGTCCCGTCGTTCCGCCCTTTCCCGGAACGGATCTTCCGGGAGTCTTTCTTCTTCGAGAACTCGACGACGGGATCGCCATCAAGCGCTTCGTTGCCGAAAAGAACGTAAAAAAAGCGATCATCGTCGGCGGTGGCTATATCGGCCTCGAGATGGCCGATGGGCTCCGAGGCCGAGGCGTCGAAGTGCACATCATTGAGATGCGTGATCGCGTGGCCGCAGGCTTTTCAGCCAAGCCCGCCGAGCTCGCTGCAGAGGAGCTCGAGCGGCATGGCGTAGGTCTTTCGCTCGAAACGCGCGTTGAGGCCATTGAGTCCTCGGCCGATCATCGGCTGCGCGTCAAGACGGATAAGGGGGATTTCGAGGGCGATATGGTCCTCCTTTCGATCGGCATCCGTCCGAATCGCGAGCTCGCCGAGGCGGCGGGAATCGCCATTGGAGAGACCGGTGCCATCGCTGTCGACGAGATGCAGCGAACGAACATCCAAGACGTCTTCGCTGCGGGCGATTGCGCCGAGGCGCGCCACCGCGTCACCAACGCGCCGACCTATATCCCGCTCGGGCCCACCGCGAATAAACAAGGCAAGATCGCCGGCGCAAACGCTGTCGGCGCTGGCGAGCGATTTGCCGGGATCGTGGGAACAGCCGCCTTCAAGGTCTTCGATATCGAGCTCGCGCGCACCGGGCTCAGCCTCGAAGAGGCAGAGCGCGCCGGCCTCTCGGCCTTCGAGTCGAGCTCCGAGCACGGCACGCGCGGACATGGCTATCCGGGCGGAGGGCGGCTCCACACTACGCTCATCGTCGAGCGCGGCACAGGGAGGCTTCTCGGCGCGCAGCTCGCCGGCGATGAAGGGGCCGCGGGGCGAGTCAACGTCTACGCGGCGGCGCTCGCCTCGGGCGCCACCGTAGGCGAGATCGCCAGCTACGATCTCGCCTACGCGCCGCCCTTCGCGCCGGTCTACGATCCGATCCTCATCGCCGCGACCGTTGCGCAAAAAGACCTCGCCCGACAGCGATAAGAGCGCCTAGGCGTCGGGGCGATGGAACTCGATGAAGAAGCGTGCATCCGGACCGAGCTCGACATGATGGGATACGCCGGGCTCGACCACCTGCGCTTCTCCGGCGCGGAGCACGCGCGACTCCCCCGAGCTCTCGAGGACAAAACGAAGCTCCCCATCGAGGACCCGCAAGAGCCCCCACGTGCCGAGGGCGATCTGATGCGCTTTGAGCAGTCCTTTCGGCACCGTCTCTGCATCAAAAACATTCGTCTTTCGCGTCAGCTTAAGACCCTCGGGAAGTGTTGAATTGCCGAGCATCGCGTGCTCCTCTCCTACCATCTCACAGTATTCGCAGCTCCGAACGCCGAAGGCGACGGATCACCGGACCCTATTACGGTTTGGGCGGCCCAATTAAGGGATTGACCCTATGCTTAGGGGCATGCCTGAGAATCCTCAAACTCCCTACCAAATTTTAGGCGATGAGGGGGTACGTGCGCTTGTCGATGATTTCTACGATCGCATGGACACCCTCCCCGAGGCCCGACGCATCCGCGAGATGCATGATGTCGATCTCAGCGAGATCCGCGAGCGCCTCTACATCTTCATCCGAGGATGGATGGGCGGCCCGGCCGAATACGCCGCCCGTTACGGCTCAGCCAATATTCCCTCCCTTCATGCCCCCTTCGATATTGGCGTCGAGGAACGCGAAGCGTGGCTGCTCTGCATGGAGCAGGCGCTCGATCAAAGCGCTCTCGCCACCAGCCCTCTGCGTGAACGCGTCTCGACACTTTTTCGGCGCATGGCCGAGATGTGCGAGACCCTCGATGAGAGCGGGAAGCTGAAGCCGCATTTTGCGAGCATCCGCGCCGAGATGGCGGCGGGCTGAGCTTTCGCCGAGCATTCCAAGACGGAGGCGAAGAGGCCAAGAGAGCGAGCGGTTGAGGCGCTCGAGATGCGGCCCGAGCATCTCCTCGTTTTGACCACTTGCGAACGAACGCGCCGATTCAAGAACACTCGCTTGGCTCATTCGCTGATCCGCTCTCCAAAATCTGTCACCCCACCGTGTGATGCTTCGAAGCTCGTTCCACGGATCTAAGGGGCGGCCATGTCTTTTCGCATTTTCACTCTATTCTCCATCCTCACTCTCGGCCTCTTCGCTTGCGGCGGCGAGCGATACGGGCGCCAATAACGGCGGTGATCAAAACGCAGGCAATCACGACGCGGGCACGAACGGTGAGCTCATCGGCAGAACCGATGACGTCGGCACTCCTTGCCTAACGCACGCCGATTGCGAGGGCCTCGTCTGCACGCGCTCCGAGGTCGGCTATGTCTGCTCCTCGGATTGCCATTCGAATGAAGATTGCGTGCCCGGCTGGACCTGCGAGCCGCGCATCACCGAACCCGGCAATATCTGCGTCTGCCGCGGTGATGGAAAAGAGATCTGTGACGGCCTCGACAATAATTGCGATGGCCAAGTCGATGAGGGGGAGCCGCGGAAGCTTGGATGTGGCTTGGACGGAACGTGCGAGGAAGGCGTCTGCAAAGAGCCTTGTCCGGGTGATTCGGGATGCGGTCCGAATGGCGAGTGCGTCGATCTTAGAAACGACTCGGCGCATTGCGGAGCGTGCGGCATCCGCTGTCCGAGCGGAAGCTCATGCGTTATCGGTGAATGCGTGAAGATGGTGGACCTCCGAAAGCATTGCCGCGATAACGCCGAAGCGTGGAGGGTCTCTGCATTCGATATCGAGTCCGAGTATGGCTTCAACCTCGACAATCACGTGACCGTGTATGGCGATGCTGCGACTCCGGCCACCGGTTGCGGCATCGCGGATGGGAACCCCGAGGGCATCGACAACTCGCTTGCGGGTCTTCTCGATATGGTCGCCCTCCTGCTCGGCAGCGACGAAGAAGAAGAGGAGGTCGACATCAACGCAAGCATCGCCGAGGCCATCCAGCGCGGCGACATCGAAGTCATGGCCTATATCCGTGGCTATTCTCCCGGCGGCGCGAACGACAACATCCAGCTCACGCTCATCATCAACAAGATGGAATACCCCGAGCTCGTCGACGTGGAGGCCGAGCTTGCCGACGGCAAGATCATCGCGACGCTTGATCGTCTCCCCCTCCCGCTCTCCGGCGTCGAGCTCAATACCGGTGGGACTCCGACTAACCTCAACCTCACGATCAACATCCTCGATGTCCGCCTCGAGATCGCCGAGCCCGGTACCGAGACCAGCAGCCTCGCCATCCTTGGCGGCGACGTCCGGGTCGGCGGCGATGCCGGCATTCAGGACGACATCGAGAAGCTCATCGACGACCTCGGCGCTAGCGAATTTTTCGCGGACTTCGGCGGCGTCGCGAACCTGATGGCGGCGTTCTCCGACCTCAGCTCGAACGGCGCGGACTGCGACTCGCTCAGCCTCGGCGCGCAGCTCCGGTTCGCCTATAACGATGACCTCTGCAATTAGAGCCCGCGCTCACTCAACCCTCAAAAAAACACCCCATGCACCATCTTCGCCGCTAGCATCAGCAGCACGACGGCGAAGACCCGCTTGAGCGTCTGAACAGGGAGGCGGTGGGCGAGCTTCGCCCCGAGCGGCGCCGTGAGCACGCTCACGCCGCTGATCAGCACGAACGCCGGTAGATAGATAAAGCCGAATGAATAGGGCGGCGCGCCCTCGACGCCTAGGCCGTTCACGAGATAGCCGAGGGTGCCCGAGAGCGCGATCGGGAGGCCGATGGCGGCCGAGGTGCCCACCGCCGCCGCCATCGGGATATTCGAGAAGAGCATGAAGGGGATCGAGAGCGAGCCGCCGCCGATCGCCACCAACGCCGAGATCAACCCGATGCCGAAGCCGACGAGGTTAGTGAGCCAGAAGCCGGGGAGCTCTCGATGCGGCGCTGGCCGAACGCCCGCGAACATCTGAAACGAGACGTAGGCCATGAAGAGCGCGAAAAAGACCGCAAGGCTCCGTGAGTCCACGCGCGACGCGATAAACGTCCCCGCGAACGTGCCCAGCAGGATCCCGAGGGTGATTCGCTTGAGCACCTCACCGCGCACCGCGCCATGCCGATGGTGCGCGCGGAGGCTCGCGATCGAGGTCGGTACAATCGCCGCCATCGAGGTGCCAAGCGCGAGGTGGACGACAAGCTCATGCGGAAAGCCCTGCATCAAAAAGAGGCTCGTGAGCATCGGCACCATCACACCGCCGCCGCCCACGCCGAGAAGTCCGGCAACGAAGCCAATGAATGCCCCTAAAACGGGATAGATGAGCCAAAAAACCTCGAAATCCACGCCGAATCTATGCCGGATTTGCCGCATTCGGTCGAGGACTCCCGCCCACGATTAACCCCCCCGCTTTTTTTCATGGCATGATGAGATCGTGACGCGATCGAGAAATCTCCCGATCCTTCTCCCAGGCGAGCCGTCCGAATTTCTCGTCTTCGACGAGCTCGGTCCTTGCTTTTACCGGAAGAATATCGAAGCGCGCGTGGCGTTCCGCCTGCCCGTGCGCTCACTCACGCGTGAGGAGCTCGACCGAAAGCTCGCCTCCGGCGATCGCCGAAACGGGCCGCTGCTTCATAAATCCCACTGCCCGAGCTGCTCCTCGTGTGAGCCGCTACGACTCGATGTCGACGC
>JAAZAH010000072.1 GCA_012514415.1 Sandaracinaceae bacterium | reverse complement strand
CCCGAAAATCCGGAAGATCCCGAAAACCCCGATGATGGGACCGAACCCGGAGAAGGCGGGGAGGGCTGAGGAAGCCTGAGTGCGGGTCCAAGGCCCGCGCTTGCGAACTCAAGAGCGCGGGCGAGGAGCTTCTGAAGGAGCCTTCGACTCGCGCTTCTCATCTTAAACCGGACGCCCCTCTCGGTTCGAGGGGAGGCAACCTCCTCGAGGGCGGGCGTTCCGATTTTGATTCGAGGTTCCGCGCCCGCTGAAGCGCCTCGCGAAAGCATGTCGGTGGGGTCGTTTAGGCTCGCCCGAGAGCGTGAGGCTCGGAGCGCTCGGGCTTGGAGCCTTTCGCCCGATGTGGTCGGGCTGCTTCTTCGAAGAACCGCTGACGCTCGAGTGAACAGGACGATAAGAGGATGAGGATCAATTGTTGGCTACCATTGTTCTTGACCGGGCTCCTCGCGGCATGCGCTGAGTCGAGTGGGACCGACCTCCCTCATCCCGATGCAAGTGAATCGCTCTGCGGGGATGGGCGCGTCGAGGGGAGCGAGCAATGCGATGATGGGAACCTCGAAGACGGAGACGGCTGCTCGTCGAACTGCGAGCTTGACGAAGAGCTCTGCATCGAAGGAAGCGCACAGGCTTGTCCCGACGGAGAGATTTGCCGCGAGGGGCGTTGTGCGCCGATCGAGTGCGTCCGCGATGAGGATTGCGATGCGCCCGATGAGTGCGCGCTTGAGATCGTTTGTGACGCCTCCCGCAAGGAATGCGTCGCGCTCCCCGCGCTCGAGGACGGTGAGGCGTGTCTTCACGAAAGCGGAGCGATTGCGATCTGCATCGGTGGACGCTGCACGCCGAGGGCCTGTGACGATGACGCTGAATGCGACAATCAGATCGCTTGTGATGGTGCCGAGCGCTGCGTGGGCGGCCAATGCTTCGCGTCCGATCCGCTACCGGATGGCGCCTTTTGCTGGGACGATGGCGTCTGTCTCGGCGGAGCCTGCGTCGTTCGAGGGTGTGAAAGCGATTCGGATTGTGCCTCCGACAATGAGTGCCGCGAGGACGGCAGCTGCGATCGCCTTACCTTTCAATGCGTGCTCGGAAAGCCGTTGGTGGGCGCTCCGTGTGCCGAGGGGCGCTGCGATCCAAGCGGAGAGTGCGCCGCACCCGGATGCGGAAACGGCCTCCTCGAAGATGGCGAACAATGCGACGATTGGAATCAGCGAAACGGTGATGGGTGCTCCTCGCGCTGCCGCATCGAAACGGCATTCCGAATCCAGAATCTCGAGCTCGTGGATCCGCATTTTTTCAGCTTCAGTCACATTTCAGGAAGCTATCGGATGGCGGTCGGTGCGTGCCGTGATTTCACCAATCAGCCGCACCAGATCACGCTCCCCGAAATTTTGGGCATGCCTCCGATTCCGATTCCGGCCGTGAACGATCTTCTCGGCGCGACGCTTCAGCCGGACGAGAGCGGTGCGATTGCGCTAAGCGCGCTCCTCGTCGTCGACTCAATCGGCGAAAAGATGGATGGGCTCCCCTTTAGCGTGCAGTCGGCGAGCTGTGAGAGCGTCCATGGCGGATGCGGAGCGCGCGAGCTTCTCCTCGAAACGAGCTACAACGACGGGACCTGCCTCGAGGCGCTTCCGGAGACGATGAGCGCGACTTGGGGCGCGTCGCTCCACGAGCCCGAGGAAAATTGCTTCCGCTCTGATGAGGCATCGATCGTGTTGTCGATTGCCGGACTTGAGCTGCGTCTGAGCGATGCAGTTTTCGCGGGTGAATGGGACGAGGATGAGCTCGGCATACCCTCAATTGGCTCCGGCGTCATTCGTGGGTTTCTCAAAGAAAGCGATGCGGATGCGACCAACCTCATCGACGCGCTCGATGTGGACAGCGTCGAGGGGCTTCTGTCACTCTCAACATTTCTGCCGGGCGGGACGACGAGCACCGTCAAGGCACGCCACGGGCCCTTCTCCCTCGATATCCTCTTTGATTCCTGTTTCGCCGAACCCGAAGGGCCGCCACATCACGGAAAAGATGCGTCGGGAGGCGAAAGCGGCTGGTGGTTCTATCTCAACTACGACGCATCGGCGACGAGTGATTGATGGGACTTTAGAAGGCGGCGCAATCGGAAGCCGCCTCGCCTCGTCTTTGCCGTGGGCACGCGCTTGCTCGAACACGACGATTCCGGGCCAAGCCCCCTGTTCAGACGCATCGCTTTGTTGATAGTCTGATCGCATCGTACAGCTTTGAGGTATTCTGGATGGCCGCTACACGATCGCTCTTGCTGCTTTTCTTCGCTTCGCTTTTTGTGCTCACCGGCTGTGAGGGTGCGGTCGAGCCGCCGCTGAAGGACGCCGAAGTTCCTGCTGAATGCGGTGACGGCAAGAGGGATGAGGGCGAGGAATGCGACGATGGGAACCTCGAGGACGGCGACGGCTGCTCATCGGATTGCCGCATCGAGCTCAGGCGACCCGAATGCGAGGGAGCGCCGGATGGCAGCCCTTGTTATCAAGGCGAGCGCATCTGTCGCGGAGGAGTTTGCGTCATTCCGGAATGTGAAGTGGCGAGCGATTGTGATGTGAGAGCCTGTATCGGCGCGCCCGAATGCGTCGTCGGGGAGTGCATCTACGGTGATGTGCTCGAAAACGGGACAGTTTGTGGCGAGGGCCGCACCTGCCATCAGGGCAATTGCATCTCGAGTGCGTGCACCAGCGATAGCGATTGTCCTGCGAAGAGCTCATGCCACGAGCCTTCGACCTGCAGCTTTGAGACGCTTCAATGCATCTATGGTCCCGCCCTCGCCGATCTGACGCCGTGTGAAAACGACGGGCGCTGCTTCGGCGGGGAATGTAAAGAGGTCGAATGCACGAGCGATAGCGACTGCACACATAGCGAAGCCTGCATGGCGCCTGGCGCTTGCGATCTCACGACATTCACCTGTAAGTCGCTTGTCCCGCTCGACGATAAGACGCCTTGCTCTGCGCCGGGTGGAGCGGACGCCTATTGCTTCAACGGCGCCTGTACGGGCGAATGCCTTGAAGATAGCGACTGTGATAACGGCGAGTATTGCGATGGAGCCGAGCGCTGCTCGTTCACCCTTCGCTGCGAGCCCGACGCTGCGGCCCCGCCCGAGATCGGTTCGCCTTGCACCACGGCCCTTGGCGGCGAGGCCGGGATCTGCAGCGCCGATCGCGTCTGCGTAGCCGGCGGCGACTGTACGGCGGACGCGCATTGTCAGGCCGCCGATATCTGCGCCGGCGCCGGCCGCTGCGAGGACTATCAATGTGTCTACGACGGACCGCCCCTCCGGGACGGAATCCGTTGCGGCGCGAACGATGAGGGGATCTGCATTGGCGGCGCGTGCAACCTCAATGCGGAATGTGCAGTCAACTCCGACTGCGCCTCGGCGAACGCCTGCGAGGTGATCGAGTGCTCTCCGGAGTTTACCTGCGTCGTAGCGAGCGATCAGACCGCGACGGATGGGATGGGTTGCACGATCGGCGGTGAAGAAGGGACGTGCTTCAGCGGAGCGTGCGTGCTTCCCGAATGCGGAAACGGGCAGCTCGAGGCAGGAGAGGTCTGCGATGATGGAAACACGACGTCCGGCGATGGATGTAGCTCGCGCTGCAGACTCGAGGGCGTGATCGAGCTCGCCTCGTTCTCCTTGATCGACCCGCACGTCTTCCTCCCCGATTCGCTCGATCCCGGTGAAGCGAGCGAATGTCTCGACTTCACGAATGCCGACATTACGGTGGACGGCCTGAATGTTGCCGCCTTCAACTCGCAGCTTTCGGCGCTCAATACGCTGAGGCTCATCGTTGAATTCGCCGAGCCGGGGGAGGAAACCTTCTTCTTCCTTACGGGCGGCGGGCTCGCCGCACCCGCGTCCGGAAGCTACGATGATGTCTGCGTCGCTGAGCCTGAGGAGGGAATCGTGACGCCTGGGTGGGGTGGGGCGCCGGGGGCAATCCACCAGCCCGCGGAAGCCTGCTTCAATGCCCATCTCGGCGGCGTCAATAGCGTGATTAGCCTCGAGCTTGGCGGGGCGATCGTTCCGCTTCGCGATCCCGTCTTCGGCGCCGAATGGCATTTTGTCGAGGTGGCCGGGGGCGATGATGAGGAGGAGCCGCAGATCGAGCTCGTCGGGATGAAGATGGGAACGCTCCGCGGCTTCGTTCGTCGGGCCGATACCGATGAGGTCGAATTCTCACTCGGGCCGTCGAGCCTCGTGGCGATGAGCGCGCTCTTTTCGGGCGGTGGCCAAGGCGGATGCCGTCCTGCGAATCAGGGCGAGCCCAATTTCGAACTGGATTCGCACCAAGGCCAAGAAGGCTGGTGGATATTCCT
>JAAZAH010000071.1 GCA_012514415.1 Sandaracinaceae bacterium | reverse complement strand
GTACCGAATCGCCCTGGACCATCGGTGAGCTGCTCGCCGATCGGGACATGCCCCTCGGGATGCCCAAAGGCACCGACCTCGACGAGGGGGCTGGTTCGTGTCTCCATTTCAAAGATGCGCGCGCGCGAAGCCTCAGCCACGAGGACCCATGTTCTCATCTCGCCTCCTTCTTCACACATGTGTGGGGCTGAATCCGCTGGGGGCAAGCGATCGTTGTTGAAAATCAAGCGGGACGGGCGTAATCACTTGCCATCCACCCCGCTCAATATCTCATGAGCCCTAGGAGGTCTTGACTATGAAACTCGAAGGTATTTCCGCCCTTATTACCGGTGGCGGTTCGGGCCTCGGCGAGGCAACTGCACGCGCTCTCGCCGAAGCCGGCGTGAAGGTCGTCATCCTCGATCGTGATGCCGATCGCGCGAAGAAAGTGGCGGACGAGATTGGCGGCGCGGCGAGCCCGGGCGATGTGACCGATCCCGCCTCAGTCCAAGCGGCCATCGATGCAGCCAAAGCCCTCGGCCCCCTCCGCATCGCGGTGAACTGCGCCGGAATCGGAGTAGGCGAAAAAACCGTTGGCCGTGAGAATGTCCCGCACGATCTCGATTCATTTCGTAAAGTGATCGAAGTCAACCTTATCGGAAGCTTCAACGTGATGCGTCTCGCCGCCGCAGCGATGGCCGAGACGGAATCCGTCGACGGCGAGCGCGGGGTCATCGTCAATACCGCATCCGTTGCCGCATTCGACGGTCAGATCGGACAGGTCGCATATTCCGCATCGAAGGGTGGACTCGTCGGGCTCACCTTGCCGGCCGCTCGCGATCTCGCCTCACTTCATATCCGCGTCGTGACGATCGCCCCCGGGATCTTCGATACGCCGCTCCTCGGCTCGCTCCCCGACAACGTCCGGGACGCGCTCGGTAAGATGGTTCCTCATCCCGCGCGCCTTGGTCAGCCCCATGAGTACGGGGCGCTCGTGCGCCATATCGCCGAAAACGCCTACCTCAACGGCGAAGTCATTCGCCTCGATGGTGCCATTCGGATGCAGCCACGCTGAGCAGCAACGCGGTGCGGCTCCACGGCTCCTCCGCGCCCACACCCCATAGGAGAGCGCCCTCACGGCTCGATCACCGTCAGGGCGCTTTCTTATTGGGAAAACTGATTTTGGCTTGGGGCGCGTCCGCGCCAGCGCTCATCGGGCAGAGCGCATCAAGCTGCGAAGCCGTTCCTGCACCTCGGGGGTGAGTCCCTCGCGCATCGAGCGGCACTCCTCGCGATTTTCCATCGCATAGCTCGGCACCATGCAGCGCTGGACGCCTTCCTCGAGTTCCCCGCAAATCTCGAGGAAGCCTTCGCGCGGAATCTCGGGGACTTCCTTCGCCTCAAGCGCTTCTCCAAGAAGCTGGTTCAGCTTCGACATCCCACCGTAGGCGCGCTCGCAATGCGTATCGCCGACCTCGCCCTCCTTCGAGCCCTCGATGGCCTTCGTCATGATGTCGATCGCCTCCTCCATGCTGCGCTTCGGAGCCTCGGGCGCACTCGACGCCGCCTCCTCGCGCCGCGCCGCTTCTTGGGTCTCGGCGCTCCCTTCGGGAGGGGCAGCCTGTGAATCCTCGCCCCCGCTCTTACAAGCAGCGAGACCAAGGACGGCGATGAAGATCCAACGGTTCATAATCCACTCTCTCTTTGAATCCTCCTTCCCTACCAACCCCGGGCGCGCCTGACAATACGGAATCGCGTAAGCGGCCCCTCGCCCTCGACGGTTGCGCGCTTCTTTTTCGCGCCCCGCTTCGGCGGATCGCAACCGCATCGACGCCCGCTTGTCGGCGCCGCGTGATAAACCACAAGCGATGACCGTCGAGCGCTTGATCCTCCTTTTCATCCTCGGGCTCAACGCCCTTGCTCTCTATGTGGTGTATCGCCGAAAGGGCGGAGCGCCCCTGCGCGTAGGCCCCGAACTCAGTGAGTCGATCGAACCCCTCCGCGAGCGACTCGCCATCCTCGCCCACGAAATCCAGAATCAATCGGCTTCCCTCGCTGCCATGAGCGAGAGGCTTATCTCGCGCCAAGAATCCTTCGCGCAGGCCGTAGAGTCGATCTCACGCGAACGCTTTGGCGAGCTTCGCAGCGAGCTGCTCGTGGCCCAGGCGGAGCGAGAACGGGCCGAAATGGAGCGCTCCGCCCTGCGCGATCGAGAGCTCTTCGAGACCACCTCGAAGCTCTTTGCCGAAGCACGAAAAGAACAGAGCGAGCGCCTCTTACAAATTGACGAGACCCTCAAACAGCAGCTCGAGCGACTGCAGCGTTCAAACGAAGCCCGCCTCGATGAGATGCGCAAGGTCGTCGATGAGAAGCTTCACGAGACGCTCGAAAAGCGGCTCAGCGAAAGCTTCCGGAGTGTGAGTGAACACCTTGAAGCGGTGCATCGCGGGCTCGGCGAGATGAAGAACCTTGCGGCGGATGTAGGCGGGCTCAAGCGGGCCCTGACCAACGTGAAAAATCGAGGCGTGCTTGGAGAAGCCCAGCTCGGCGCCCTGCTCGAACAATTTCTCTCGCCCGAACAATACCTCGCTCACGCCTCTGTCAAACGAAACTCGGCAGAGCGCGTCGAATTTGCCGTCCGACTTCCTGGAACCGAAGAGGGAAGCGTTGTCCTCCTTCCCATCGACGCGAAATTCCCGATCGAAGACTACCAGCGACTCCTTGACGCTTATGAACACGCTGAGCCCGAGGAAGCGATGAAACATGCGCAGGCGCTCGAGCAGCGCATCCTCCAAGAGGCACGTTCGATTCGCGATAAGTACATCAATCCCCCGACCACGACGGATTTCGCACTTCTGTTTTTGCCTTTTGAAGGGCTCTACGCCGAGGTGCTGCGCCGCCCCGGACTTTTTCAGCGGATTCAGCGTGAGATGCGCGTCACCATCGTGGGGCCAACCACGCTCACCGCGTTCCTCAATAGCCTTCAGGTCGGCTTCAAAACCCTCGCCATCACCAAGCAAAGCGCCGAAATCCATAAAACGCTCGCGCGGGTCAAGACCGAGTTTGAGCGCTTCGGTGTCGCCGTCGCCCAAGCACAAAAGAAGATCGAAGAGGCCGGCAAAAAGCTCGGTGACGTCGAACATCGGCGCTCGATCATGATGAAGCGGCTCACAAAGGTCGAAGCGCTCCCCGAAAATGGAGCGGGATCCACAAATCACCTCGGGGAGCCGTCTGCTCACCCCGAAGCAGTCAGCCTCCTCGAAGCCCCTCCAACCCCGATCGATGACGACTGAGCCTCGCCTGGGTTTTCGAATGCCCGCATCCCAACAAGCGTGAGGCGCCCGCGCGGCCCGATTTTGATTGAGAATGCTTTACAGACGCAACGGGCTTCGATATGAATGGGCATTCATTCATGGCGCCCCGAGGCGCGATCGGAGAAAACCGTGAAACGCACCATTTTTACCGAAGAACACGAACTCTTTCGTGAAAACGTCCGCAAATTTATGGAGCGCGAAGTCGTGCCCAATCAGGAGGCGTGGATCGAGGCCGGGAGCGTCTCGCGCGAGGCCTGGCTCGCGGCGGGTGAGGCAGGACTCATCGCCCCGTGGATGGAGGAAGAATGGGGCGGCGCGGGCGGCGATTTTCTCCATAGCGTGATTGTGATGGAGGAGCTCGCGCGGGTTTATGAATCAGGTTTCGCGCTTAGCCTCCACGGCGATATCATCGTCCCCTATATCCACACCTTCGGCACCGAAGAGCAGAAGAAGAAATGGCTCCCGAAATGCGCGAGCGGCGAGGTGATCACCGCCGTCGCCATGACCGAGCCGGGAACAGGCTCCGATCTCGCCGCCATCGCCACACGCGCCGAAAAGGACGGGGATGAATACGTTCTAAACGGTGCCAAGACCTTTATCTCGAACGGTTTCCTTGCGGATCTATGCATCGTCGCGGCCAAGACCGGCGGACCCGAGACGCCTCCGCATCAGGCGCTCTCGCTCTTCCTCGTCGAGGCCGATCGCCCCGGTTTCGTCAAGAGTAAGAAGCTCAAGAAGATCGGCATGCACGCCCAAGATACCGCCGAGCTGGCTTTCGAAGACTGCCGCATTCCGAAGGAGAACCTTCTCGGTCAAGAGGGCATGGGCTTCATCATGCTGATGCAGAAACTTCAGCAGGAGCGGCTCTGCGTCGGAATCAGCTGCCAGGCCGCAGCGCGCGTCGTCCTCGAAGATACGATCCAATACTGTAGGGATCGCCAAGCCTTCGGGAAGCCGCTCACAAAGTTCCAGAACACGCAGTTTAAGCTCGCCGAGCTTGCCACGGAGGTCGAGGTCGGTCAAGCCTTCCTGGATCGCCTCCTCGCCGATCACGTCGCCGGAAAGGTGCTTGTAAAAGAGTGCTCCATGTCGAAGCTCTGGCATAGCGAGATGCTCGGGCGAGTCGTCGATGAGTGCGTGCAGCTCTACGGAGGCTACGGCTACATGAGCGAGTATAAGGTCGCTCGTGCTTATGCCGACGCGCGCGTCCAGCGCATCTTCGCGGGCACCAACGAAATCATGAAGGTGATCATCGCGAAGCAGATGGGGCTCTGAGCTTTCGAGCAGTAAGAGCGACGCAGGCGCCCGTGCTGAGCCGCGGGCGCGTTTCGTTTAAGCGCGATCGAATGCGCACGCTTCAGCGTGGCGCGTACGGCCGCCGAAGGCGCATATCCACAACGGTCGCGATAGGGCGGCTGCGCGAAACCCTCACCATCGAACCTCGCGACGATCCCTCGCCTTCAACCCACGGCGTGACCCTCGGTGACGCCCGCCAGTGTGAAGCTTCATTCAGTCGGGGTCGCCCGACCTTTCGGCTTCGGCAAGCTCGCCGTCGAGCTCTTCGTCGTCCTGTGCCTCCGGACGCGACTCGCGCTCCACGACGACCGCTTCATCACGCATCCCAGAACGCTCAAAACGCTCATCGAACTCGGCGATATCGTGTTCGATCTCGTCTTCCGCCGGGGCGAACGCGCCCGCATTCAGCCCAAGGAAGATGAACGTGAGCGATAAGAGCGCCGCCGGCATCGACAATCCATACGGGATGCGTCCAAGACCCCGGACCTCGTCCTCTGGACTGCGGCTCCTCGCGAAGAGAGCCGCGAGAGAGAGGGGGAGGAGGACCAACCCCACGGCACCCAAGACGGTGAGCGTCATCCACATCATTCGATCACCTCGTCCACCATGCTTCGCGCTCCAAACGAGTCGGTCTGTTTGGCGAAGTGGGTTTAGAAATGCCCCCGCGCTCCGTAGGACAATTCATGTCGATTCCTTCCGTTTTACGTGATCGCCTCATCCATCCCTTCGGTCGCGCTCTCCTCAACTCCGCCAACCGCGCCCTGAGCCACGCCTCGCCGATCGAGCGGCGTGCGATTTATAGCCCAGCGGAGTTTCCTTGGACACAAATCTTGGAGAAGGAGTACCCGAACATCCTAACCGAATTGCGCACGCTTTTGAAAGATGTTGATTATATACCGGAATTTTCCGATCTCTCTCGCGATCAATCGCATCTGGCAGGGGCGGGACAGTGGCGAACGTTCTTCTTTTTGGCTTATGGCGTCTGGGCGCGGGAAAATGCCGCGCGCTGCCCTCAAACGGTCGCTGCGATCCAGCAAATCCCTGGCCTTCGCACGGCCTTCTTCTCGATCCTCGCTCCAGGCGCGCATATTCGTGCGCACCGCGGGCCTTATGGAGGCGTGTTGCGCTACCACCTCGGGTTGATCGTCCCCGACGCCTATACGCGCTGCCGCATCCGCGTCGACGAGACGTGGCACGCATGGCAAGCCGGAGAGAGCTTTATCTTTGATGATACCTTCGAGCATGAAGTCATCAATGATACCGACGACGCGCGGGTGGTGCTTTTTGTCGATTTCGAGCGTCCGCTCCTGCCCCCCGCGCGCGAGATCAACCGGGCACTGCTCGAGCTGATCCGACATAGCCCACTCGTACAGGACGGCGTCGCCAATTATGAGCGCATCCAAGCGCGTGGATTGAACTAGCGGGCGCCCTCAAAATAAATCAACGATGATACCATCGAGGCGAAGCCAGCGATCCCGAGGTACGCGGAGCCGATCACCCTCGAGGACGAGATCCGCGCGCTCCATCCCGCGCTGGATCGCGCGCCCTTTTTCCTCGAGGACATCGAGGCCCGTGCGCTCTTTCACTTGAGCGAGCGAGAGCCCGTCCTCCAAACGGAGCCCGAGCATCAACGCTTCATTGAGTCGGTCCAGCGGCTCGAGGATCTCCATCTCCTGCGCTTCGGCCGCGGGTGCATCAAGGTATTCATTCGGAGCGATGCGATTCTTTCGCCGCACAGCCCGATGATTGGGCAGGGGCAGACAGCCGACGGCCGCGGCGCCGAGACCGAGATACGACTCTCCCTGCCAATAGGCGAGGTTATGCGCACTCTCTCCGCCCGGCCGCGCGTAGTTGCTCACTTCGTAATGACGATAGCCCTCGCGAAGCAGGCGCGCTTCGGCCTCAAGAAAAAGCCGCGCATAGCGCTCATCGCTCGCCATGGGGAGTTTCCCGCGCCTCAGACGCTCAAAGAACGGCGTCCCCTCCTCGATGGTGAGCGCATAGAGCGAGAGATGCTCGAGATCGAAGCCGAGGAGCGCGTCGAGCTCGCGAAGCAGCTCCTCCTCACTCTGATTGGCTGCAGCGAAGATCAGATCGGCGCTCACCCTTTCGAACTCCGAGCGGGCCGCTTCCAACGCGCGCAGCGCGCCCTGCGCATCATGGAGACGACCGAGGAATCGAAGCCGCTCATCGTCAAGGCTTTGTACCCCGATGGAGAGTCGATTCACTCCAATGGACCGAAGCTCGCAAACCTTCGCTCGATCCAAAGAGCTCGGGTTGCATTCGACCGTGATTTCAACAGAGCGACTCGGTTCAAAGCGACTGCGGATTGCTTCAATCGCTCGACCCATCGACTCGCTCGCCCAAAGCGAGGGCGTCCCGCCACCAAAGAAGATCGAATGAAGCTCGAAGCCGCGGAGCTCGTCCGCGCGCGCCGAAAGTTCCTCGGCGATGGCACTGGCATAGCGCTCGTGGGGGATGCGATCGCGTTCCTCAGCAACCGTCGCAAAATCGCAATACGGACAGCGGCGCTCACAATACGGGAAGTGGACGTAGACGGCGAGGCGCATCAATGGCCTTGAGTGTTTCCGTCCGCTTTGATTGGCGACGCCAAGCCCCCGCTCACGATGGGAAGCGCCTTGGCATGGGCTTTCCTCGGGGCCGCCTCGGTTGGACGGATGGAGGGATCGCGCTTCGCCCAGACCGCTTCGACTTCCGGATCGAGAAGATGACTTGGGCGAACATTCGAAAGCGCGGCGAGCATCACGCTGCGCACATTCGGAATCGAATGCTCGAGCTCATCGAGTAGCGCCGTCATCTTATCGCGCTTCAAACCATCCTGTGAGCCGCAGAGATTGCAGGGCAGGATCGGAAAGTTCATCAGCTC
>JAAZAH010000070.1 GCA_012514415.1 Sandaracinaceae bacterium | reverse complement strand
GTATAATGCGCCATATCGAGGAAGACGAGCCGCTGCCCGGGCTCGAGCGGCGCATCGAACGAATAATCGCCCGCCACATCCCCCGCGAGACAGCTGAGGCCTCCGAGCCGATAGGTATGTGGCTTTTCGCCCGGCATCCCCGCGCCCACAATCTCGGGTCGATAGGGCATCTCGAGGCAATCGGGCATATGGCAGGTGATCGATGTGTCGAGGATGGCCGTCGGAATCTCCGTGCGCGGTGTATCGAGAACGGAGGCGACAAGCACCCCGGTACCAAGCGCGATCGCCTCGCCCGGCTCGAGGATCACCTCGACGCCAAAGCGCTCCCGAAACCCTCGGATGATCCGGATCAACCGCTCCACATCGTAATCCTCACGGGTGATGTGATGCCCGCCTCCGAAATTGACCCATTTCATTCGGCGAATGATGTCGCCAAATCGCTCCTCGACCTTCTCGAGCGTGCGCTCGAGGACGTCCGCCCCCTGTTCGCAAAGGGCGTGAAAATGAAGGCCCGTGACGCCATCGAGCGCGCCTTCATTCGCGAGTGCCGCTTGGAAGGCCGAGTGCGGGATGCCCAGTCGGCTCCCTGGGGAGCAGGGATCGTAGAGCTCGACCTCGACCTCGCTATACTGCGGATTCACCCGAAGCCCGAGCTCCACCTTTCGGCCAGATTCTTGGATGTAGCGAACATAAAGTGGACGCAGACGCTCGAGCTGCTCAAAGCTATTCAGAATGACAGTATCGGAGAAAGCGAGCGTCTCGACGAAATCGCGCTCTGAAAATGCCGCCGAATAGGTGTGCACCTCGCCGCCGAACTCCTCCTTCCCGAGCCGCGCTTCGTGGAGCCCGCTGGCTGCAACGCCGGGAAGATATTCTCGGATGGTGTCGGCGAGCCCAAAGAGCGCAAAGCCTTTGAGGGCGAGGATGATTTTACAGCCCGCCTCGTCTTGGACGCGCTTGAGGCGCTTGAGGTTTCGCTCGAGCGCGCCCCGGCTGACAACGAACGCCGGGGTTTGCTCGATCTTCGCCGCATCGATGCCGTGCATTCAGCGCTCTTCGACGTGCCAGGGAAGCCCGCGCTTGGCGAGCTCTTCGAGGAAGGGGTTCGGATCGAACTCTTCCATGTGGTGAACACCGGGGCGCTTCCAGATGCCCTTGAGCATCATGGTCGCGCCAACGACTGCCGGAACACCCGTCGTATAGCTCACCGCCTGTGCGCCCACCTCTTTATAGCTCTCGGCGTGATCGCAGACGTTGTAGATGAAGACGCGCTTTTCCTTCCCGTCCTTACGTCCGCTCACGAGACAGCCGATGCTCGTCTTGCCCGTATAGTTTTCGCCAAGCGTCGAAGGATCGGGGAGAAGCGCTTTGAGGAATTGGATGGGAACGATCTGCTGCCCCTCGAATTCGACGGGCTCGATGCTCGTCATGCCCACGTTCTGGAGCACGCGAAGGTGCGTGAGGTATTCCTCGCCAAACGTCATGAAGAAGCGGATACGCTTGAGCCCCTTGATGTGGAGAACGAGGCTCTCGAGCTCCTCATGATAAAGCAGATAGGCCTTCCGCTTTCCAACACCGGGGAAATCGAATTCGAGCGAATGCTCGAGCGGCTGGGTCGTGATCCACTCGCCGTTTTCCCAATACCGCCCGGGTTGGGTGATCTCGCGGATGTTGATCTCAGGGTTGAAATTCGTTGCGAAGGGATGGCCGTGGCTGCCGCCGTTGCAGTCGAGGATATCGATCGTATCGATTTCGTCGAAGAGCTCCTTTTGGGCGTAGGCACAAAAAACATTCGTAACGCCCGGATCGAAGCCCGAGCCGAGCAGCGCCATGAGATTCGCCTGCTCGAAGCGCTCGCGATACGCCCACTGCCATTTGTACTCGAACTTCGCCTCATCGGGCGGCTCGTAGTTCGCGGTGTCGAGATAATCGACGCCCGCATTGAGGCATGCCTCCATCAGCGCGAGGTCTTGATAAGGGAGCGCGACGTTGATGAGAATGTCGGGTTTGATCTCCTTGAGGAGCTTCGTGGTCTCGTTGATGTTGTCCGCGTCGACTTGGCGGATGTCGATGGTGCGGCCCGTCTTGTCGAGGACGCTCGCTTGGATCTTCTCGCAGCGCGAGAGCGTCCGGCTCGCGAGGAAGATATCCGTAAAGACCTCGGGGTTTTGTGCGCATTTATGCGCCACGACATTACCCACACCGCCCGCACCGATAATAAGGACTCTGCTCATGGACGCCCTCCCAAAATGAGATTCAGGGATGAGGTTTCAGGATAACTCGGGAGCTCACCTTCCGCTCGGCATTTCTTGAGGTTTCACGCGCGGGAGAGAATCCGAGATCTCAGCGCGCGCTATATAAGTCGAATCGGCGCGGGGGCAAGGCTCGCTCGGCTCATAAGTGGACCCTTTGGGAAAACTGCGCAAAAAATTTCCCGACATGAGGCTTTCGTCCAGTCAACGCGGCGCAGCGCCGTCACATGTGCTCGATGAACACACACTTTTCAAAGGCCTGACCGCGAATGAAGCTGCCGCTTGGCTCGCGCGCGGAGAGGCATTCACGCTTGAGCCCGGAGAGGTTCTATTTCGCGAGGGCGAACAGAGCGACTCTTTTTTTCTCATCGAAGAGGGCGAGCTCGAGATCCTTCGCGATCCGCAGGTCGTTCTCACAACGCTCGGGCCTGGTGCGGAAGTGGGAGCCATGGGAGTGGTGGATGGAGCCGCGCGCTCCGCCACGGCACGCGCGCGAACGCCTCTACGGATCCGGCGCTTCGACGGATCGATCCTTCTTCCGGATCCTGTTCCATCCGGCGGGGGCGACGTCCGCGCGATCGTCCTCCGAAATCTCTTCCGCCAGAACGCCGAGCGGCTCCGGGACGGGAACGAGCGCCAACTACAGCTTCTCGAAGCCAAGCTCACCGAGGAGCGACGCCGTGCGCAACTCGGTAGCTTCACGGCGTACGCGATCGCCCTGATGTGCCTTTACGGGATGAGTCTCGAGCTTGGGCAGGTCGTGATAAATCGTACCGGCGATAGCGCGCCCTTTACCGTCGCCTGCCTGGTTGTCTTCGTCGGGGCGCTCTATTGGATGATTCGTCGATCGGGCGAGCCGCGATCCCATTATGGGTTAAGCCTCCGTGGGGCGCCTCAAGCCATGGGCCGCGCGGCGCTCCTCACGCTTCCCCTCCTAGGCGCACTCACGGCGCTCAAGGCGGCCGCCATCGCTCTCCTCCCTTCACTCTCTGACGAGCCCCTCTTCGAGTTCGAGCTCCTCGTCGAGGCAGCGCCGCTCGGAGGCTCGCTCTGGCTGCTCCTCTACATCCTCTTCACGCCCGCTCAAGAATTCGTCGCCCGCGGCGCGCTCCAGGGCTCGCTTCGCCAATTTTTGCTCGGCCCGCGCGCGGGGCTCAAGGCCAACGTCCTCGCCAATTTGATGTTCGCGAGCTCTCACCTTCATATGAGCACGGGGTTCGCGCTTCTCGTGATCCCTCCTGGACTCTTCTGGGGCTGGCTGTTTGAGCGCGAGCGCATTCTGCTCGCACCCATCGTCTCCCACCTCATCCTTGGAATTTACGCGATCTTCATCCTTGGGATCCCGGGCGTGGGTTGATCCGAGCGAATCATCCCTAGGGGTGAGAGCAATTTTCTAGCGGATCCCGCCCGGTGATCCCACAATATTGTGACCGGGCAGGAATTGTATTTTTCGCGCTTTTCTTGTTGGTTTCTTCTATAATTCGCGAAGCATGGGTGATTGGAAGATCGACACGTCTTCGCTCGAGGGTGTCCTCTGGTTCTCCCTTAAGGGAACGTTCAATCGCGAGGAGATGCTCGAATTCGTCGAGGCGCATAATCACGCCGTCGACTCATTCGCCGGGAGGACCTATCAGGTGTGGGCAGACCTGCGTGAACTCAACCCCCTCGGCCCCGAAGCCGCGGATGCGATGGAAAAGGCAAAGCGCTATAGCGCCGCGCAACGGAATTTCGCGGGGAGCGCCGTCCACGTCTCGAGCGCGACGATTTCGCTACAACACCAGCGAACCTCCGTCTCTTCCGGGGTCATGAAAACCGAGCTCATCTCGAACGACGAGGATGCGCTCTGGGAGCACCTTCGCTCGCTCCGACGCTCCCCATAGGTGAGACCTCACTGAGACCCGCCCGATCACTGAACGCTCAAATCGGCTTTGCATAAAAAACAGAACATGTTCTACTCTCCCTCCAAAGGCCGCCCCGAGCGTTCGCGGCCCAATCGGAGAATGTGATGAGCGAGGGCAAACGAGGCGATCTCGAATTCCAGACGATTCCGAAGATGCTGCGGATCGTAAGCGAGCGATATGCACAATCCGTGGCCATCTCCCAAGACGGCGCCACACTCAGCTATCCCGAGCTTCGTGCTCGCTCGGGTGTCGTCGCGCGCGCCCTCCTCGCAGCGGGCATTCAGCGTGGCGATCGCGTCGCGGTCTGGGCGCCCAACCTACTCGAATGGCCCGTCATCGCACTCGGCATTCATCAGGCAGGCGGCGTCCTCGTACCCATCAACACGCGCTATCGCGGACATGAGGCGGCGTTCATCCTCCAGAAGAGCCGCGCTCGCATCCTGTTCACGCTCAGCGATTTTCTCGACACCGATTATGTCGCGCTCCTTCGAGAATCAGGCGAGCCCCTCCCCGAGCTCGAGCGGATCGTCAACGTCCGCGGCAAAGATGTCGAAGGCGCCGAATCGCTCCAAGCCTTCGAGGCTCTCGGTGAGCGGATTGATCCTGCAGCGCTCGAGGCGCGCATCGATGAGGTTCATCCGGACGATCCCGCCGATATCCTCTTTACCTCGGGAACAACCGGAGCGCCGAAGGGCGTCATCGCCACACACGCGCAAAACCTCCGAGCCTTCCGCGATTGGGCCGATGTGACGGGGCTCCGGGCAGGAGATCGCTTCCTCATCGTGCTCCCCTTCTTCCATAGCTTTGGCTATAAGGCCGGACTCCTCGCCGGGCTGATGATGGGCGCGACGATCTTTCCCGAACCGATCTTCGATGCCGATACGGTCCTCAAGCGCATCCACGAGGATCGAATCAGCGCGCTCCCCGGACCGCCTGCCCTCTATCAAAGCCTTCTGCAGCATCCAAAGCTCAATGACGCCGATCTCAGCTCCCTCCGCCTCGCCGTCACGGGCGCGGCGAGCATCCCCGTGCAGCTGATCGTCGATATGCGCGAAAAGCTCGGCTTCCAGACCGTCATCACGGGCTATGGGCTCACGGAGAGTACGGGGGTTGCCACGATGTGCCGCCACGACGACGATCCGGCGACGATCGCGACAACCTCGGGTCGCGCCATCCCCGGCGTTGAGGTCGAAATCCATGACGACGACGGAAACCGCCTGCCGCCCAATACGCCCGGCGAGATCGTGATCCGCGGCTATAACGTAATGCGCGGATATTTTGAGCTCGACGAGGCCACGCGCGAAACGATCGACGAGCGAGGCTTCCTTCATACCGGCGACATCGGAACGCTCGACGAGCGCGGTTACATCCGCATCACCGATCGCAAGAAGGACATGTTCATCGTGGGCGGCTTCAACGCCTACCCGGCCGAGATTGAGAACGCGCTTCTCGCCCACCCCCAGGTCGCCGAGATCGCGGTCATCGGGATCCCGGACGAGCGACTCGGCGAGGTCGGCATGGCCTTCGTCGTCCCGCGACCGACAGAGCGCATCGATCCCGAGGAATTCCTTTCGTTCGCCAAGGCTAGGCTCGCCAACTACAAGGTGCCGCGTCGGGTCAAGATGCTCGACGCCCTGCCGAGGAACGCGACGGGCAAAGTCACAAAGTTCACTCTGAGAGAGCTCGTGAACGAAGCCGAAGGCGCTCCGAATGCGTGACTGGCCCGAAGGATGCGCGCTGATCGTCGGCGGAAGCGGCGGGATCGGCGCGGCAATCGCACGGGAGTTTTGTCGCGCCGGCTCGAAAGTGGTCATCGCCTATCGAAGCCGAGAGGAGCGCGCGAGGACACTCGCCGATGAGCTCGGTGAGCGGGCGCGCACGGTGAAGATCGATCTCGAGAGTCCTTCGACCATCGAGGAGGCGCTCGAGCAAATCGGTCCCTTTCATAGCCTGATCCACGCCGCAGGTGCCCGGATCGACCAGCCCTACATCAGCGAGACTCGCGCCGAAGATTATGTGAGCGTGCTCAGGGGGGATGCGGAGGGCTTTTTTTACCTCATCGAGCAGGCGCTCCCGCGACTCCGGGAAAGCGGCGGCTCCATCGTGCTCATCAGTTCGGCGGGCCTCCAGCGCCATCCGCCGGGCGACATTCTCTCGGTCGCTCCAAAGGCTGCAAACGAAGCGCTCATCCGGGGCATCGCGCGCGAGGAGGGACGTTATGGCGTTCGCGCCAATAGCGTGCGCGTGGGCATCGTAGACGCCGGGATGTTTCCCGAGCTGGTCGCTCGCGGTGAGCTTAGCGAGGCGTACCTCGAAGCCGCTAAAAAGAACATCGCGCTTCGAAGATTTGGGCGCGCCGAAGAGATCGCCCGCGCCGTTGTCTTCCTCGCATCGGACGATGCGAGCTACATCACGGGGCAGGCCATCCACCTCGACGGCGGCTATTCGATTTGATTGGCGTGACTCACCCGTCCGGGTGAGTGCCACTCGTCATCCAGCGTAGACCTCATCACAGGTTGCGGTCACTCGACCCAAGGCCCTACCCTGGGGAGCCGAGGACATGAAGAACGAAGATCCGCCGCCCCCTTCTCCGATCTTTCGTTGGACGATGCTCGTCGATCCGCGCTCGCTGATCGTCTACCTCGCGGCCGCCCTGATCGTCCTGACGGAGCCGTCCTGCCCCGTCGCGCTCCAAATCGAAGAGAGCGAATCGTCGCTGCGGATCGCGTATTCGCTCGAAGCGTTTCGTGTTCCGGGAATCGTCGCGGGAGCCGCGCTTTTCGGGCTCTTTCTCTCACGCAACCGTCCCGGCCTCCTCGCGAGCGTTTACACGCTGCTGATGCTGCTCACGCTTGCCGTCTCCCTCGGCGTCCTTGTTCACCGGAGTTTTCGCTGGGTCGAGATCGACGAGGAGCGCCTTGAGGTGAGTCACGGCCTGTTCTTCCATGCCGATGGGATCGTCGAGAGGGACGCACTTTTGGAGATCGAGGAGCGCTGTCTTCATGTCGGAGGTGAGCGCCATGCATGTACGACGCACGCCATCCTCAAGGACGGCCAAGCATTCGTGATCGACGGCCCCAAGGATGGCGATCCCTTCATCGAGTATTTTCTGATGAAACGCTGGGACGTGCCCGGGCCAACGCGCGAAAAGCCCGCACTAAACTGCGCGCACTAAACGCCTCGCTCGAAAACGCTCAAGGATGGATCTCGCCGGTCGCTCGACTGAAAAGAACGAGAGAAATGCGAATCCAAAAAGCGGATACGCAAAAACGATCGCCATCACGAGCGCAACACCGAGATGAAAAAGGATGGCGCTCGCGACCCAAATGCGCGCGAGGCGCGGGCCAAGGAGCGCGAGAGGAGCGAAGAGCTCGAAGGCGAGGCTCAACCAGGCGAGCGGGCCGAAAATCGAAGGGAAGCGGCAGAGGAGCGCGCCGAGTGGCGAATGGATCGATCCGAGCTCGAGCTTTCGGAGATTATCCCACGCGATATGGCTGAGCAGCACCTCCCCGTCGATCCAACTCGCCCCTCCGTAGCGGAGCTTCGCAATCCCCGCAAGGAGATAACTCGTCACCGTAAGCAAGGAGATGAGGCCGAGCGGGGCTCCGTAGACGAGGCGCGGCTCGTCGCCTCTCTCGCGCCGCCCCGCATCGTAAGAATACGCATCCGCCGCCGGGAAGAGAGCGAGGACGCCGAGATGAAAGACGAGAAGATTTTCCGTATGGAAGATCATCCCGAAACTTGAGCGATAGCTGGTGATGAAGAGGAGAAGCGCCGCGAAGATGGGCCCGCTAAACCGGTAGAATACGCCAAAAAGCGCGCAAAACCCCGTCGAAGCCGTGAGCGCGAGGATGGCGACGAGAGCGCCCTGTGAGAGCGGCCCTTCGATGAAATGGCCCATCCAGCTCACGGGTCCGACCGGCGCGAACTGCGCCGGGCCGAGATGAGTGAGTGAGAGAAGGTTGGGTGTATACCCGATGAGAAATCCGAGTGCGTAACCCGTCGTGAGAATCCGGAGGATGGCAAGACGCTCGCGCGGTGCTTTCTCAAACAGACGCGGAACCCTCACCGCCTCACCCTGCATTCTGCGTGACGCCGCCGCTCGATCGGTTCGCTTCCGTCCGGTTCCGAAAAATAGCGGGCGGGATCAAAGAGCCGGCTTTCGATTCGGATTCGCTCAAGGGCGGCGTGCGCGCGCGATGATGCGACTCGGCCCGCGATCTCTCGGCAAAGCTCGTACGAGCGGTTCTGACGCACCGCCCGCCGGAGCGTTTGGGCGGCTTGCATGACCTCGCGATTGGCGATGATGAACGGTGGGAGGCGGTGCTCCGTTCCGTCGCCGTCAACGCCGACTGCGATTTGAAGAAAGGCCGCCTCTCTCACGCTCGAGAACATCGGATAATCCGAAAGCGGAAAGGAGTCGCGGGGCGGGTCTTTGAAAAGCGGAGAGACCATCGCTCCGAAGAAGAGGGCGCCGATCGAAACCGCATAGAGTTGCACCGCGCGTTCGCTCATCGCGCCTTCCTTTCAGCGCCAGACGCAGGCACACGCTCGTTTCCCTCGCTGAACGAAGGCGATACAAACTTTCCGCCGTGCCCTAAGGCCGCCCACGCATGTTGCGTGTAATCGATGCGGACCTCGGGGATGGTGATGGCTTCGGAAAAGCCCCCGATCACCGTCCGCTGCGTCGTACAGGCGAAGCAATTTCGTGGCGTCCATTGCTGCCTGAGAAGGTATCCGAGGATGAGCCGCATCGTCGCCTTATCGCGCGCGAGGTCTTCTCCGCGCGCCTCTTTGATGGCCATGGCCGCGGCGAGCGCCTCGCCGAGACCCGCGGTCGGCGTATTCGAGGGCACGATGAGATTGCCAAAGGAATGTCCGCCGATGAGCTCCGGAGCGACGCGGCTCGCCCGATCGAGGACGAGGCGGCTCTTGAACCGAACATAATCGAGGCAAAATCTCTCGTAGTCCTCGTTTCGATGATGCGTGAGTGAGGCGCGCGCTGCGAGACAATGCCAATTTTCCTCTAGAAAGAAGAGCTCCCGGATGAATCGAGGCCAGTAGTCACGCGCGTAATAGTTCATCGCGCGCTCGACGGCCTCGAAAAGCTCTTCACGCGAGGGGAGGCCAAGCCGCTCCGCCTCCTCCGGAGATTGGGCTACGAAGCGTTCCGCGAGCGTGAGCGCGAAGACCGCTTGTCCGCCCGCATAAAGCGGCTCGGGGCCCTCGATGATTCCAGTGCCGATCGCGTATGCGGGATGGAAACCGCCGCTATCGCGCTGTAGGCCGATGACGAAGCGTGTGAGACCGGCGAGCTTTTGCCGATCGATCTGAATGCCGCGCTCGAGACAGCTGTAGATCGCGATGAGAGGGAGCGCCGTCTCACCTAGGTTGAAGCGATGGCCCGAGCCGAGCGCCAGAAAATCGCCCACGGCCTTGGCGTCTCGAAGCATCAAATCGATGGACCGGGAGGCGACGCGTTCGGTCTGCTCCTCATCCTGCCCAAGCTCACAAACAACGAGGGTTGTTCCTGCCTGCCGCGGAAGCGACCATCCAGAATGCTCTCGACCCGTGTGCGGATCCAAGCGATAGCGAAAGAAGCCATCGGAACGCTGCGCATCGGCGATGTGCTTTTCCGCGAGCTTGAGCGCCTCGTCGCGTCGCTCGAGCGGCACCTCAGGCTCCTTTCCTCGCACGAGGCGAAGAAGTTCGCCGCTCCCAAGGAGGATGAAGCTCTCCGTCTCAAGCCGGATGAGACCTTCGAGGGTAAGTAGCGGCTCGAGCTCTCGAGGCGCCTCATCACGGGGCATCCCGCGCTCCTCCCACGCCGTCAGCGCGTCAGATAGCGAGGTACCCAAGGCCTCACTCGAAGTCTCGCCGAGCAATCGACGAAGGCGCAGCGGCGAGACGCCAAAATGCAAATCGGGAATGAACGAGATGGGCTGGTTTACCGAAAGCTCGGAGAGCGCGATTAGCTGCCAAGGCATGAGGCAGCGCTTCGCATTGCAGACTCCATCGACACCGGGACGGATCGCGAAGGTTTCGACGATGGCGTTCTTTCGCTCGAGACGAGCGGAAGCACGGTAGAGATCGATCTTTACTGGGCTTTGAGGAAGCGCTTCGTTTCGGATCGTTTCAAAGAGCATGCGGGCGAGCTCATTTGGCGACGCGCGGAGGCATCGCTCTTCCAAGCGAGCCCCGCGACCCTTCGGATGCGGCGAGAAAAAAAGAAGAGAGGCGACGGCGCGCTCATCCTCGGCCAAGGGGACGCATTCGAAGGCCGTGCGTTTGAAAAGCCTCCGCGCGCGCAAAGTCGTCTCGGCCTCGCTCCAGGACGCTTCATCGAGAATCTCGCGCTTCGCCTCGAGAAGGATGGCGTGCACGTCGTGCCCCCGTGCGCCGCCAAACTTCGAAGCGTCGACGGCGATCTGCGGAAGCGGCTCGGCGCGCGCGTCAGCCCGCTCGTTCAGTAGAAGCGCGCCCATTACCAATCCGATAAGCGCGATGGCCGAGGCCCTTATGTCTCGCCGCCTCCGGTCCGTCTTGGTCTTTCCTTTCCGCGTGATGGCGAGACTCCAAAACGCCATGGGAAGCGTAACGAGCGCGAGCGGGGCGAGCATCACGAGGAGCACCACGCCAACGCCCTTTCCAAGATCGCCATAGAGCGCCGAAAGGTAGGCGGCGCTTCGCATGATCTCGAACGCTGGATAGACGAACGCGGCGATGGAGAAGAACGCAGCGAACCGAAGCGCTCGCCGCACGAAGCGCTCCGCAAAGGAAGCCGAGAGCGCCGCCACGAGGTGGGCGCAGCCGACAAGCATTAGGAGGATGAAGACACTCGAGGCGGCGCGATACGGCAAGACGGCGGCGCCCCAAAGAAAGATGAGCGCATGAAGGCCCGGGAACAGAGTAAGGGCCCATCGCGGGGCAGGTCGCACCGCATCGCGCGGTTTATGCTCGTTCATGCGGGCGAGGATAAACCGTTTTTCGAGAGATGGGCGGCTGTTCCTGCGCAAGCACGTGGCACTCTTTGCTCAAAAGGATTGAAAACGTTTCCTCCGTCGCGCACCCTGCCCTCCATGGATAAAAATGAGAGCCTCGCGCTCTACGATGTGCTCGGCATCGGGAACGCCATCGTCGATATGCTCGCGCAGGTCGACGATTCCCTCATCCAAGAGCTCGAGCTTCATAAAGGAACCATGGCGCTCATCGACGCCGAACAGGCAGAACGGCTCACCGCTCGGCTCGGCGGTCGCGCGCTCATCCGCTCTGGCGGCTCGGCCGCCAACACGATCGCCGGTATCTCGTCGTTTGGTGGACGAGGCGCCTTCATCGGACGCGTCGCCAACGATCCGTTGGGCGAAGAGTTTCGCCGCGACATCCTCGAGATCGGCGTCGAGTTTCGAACGCCCCCAGCCTCGAGCGGGCTCCCTACGGCGCGTTCGATCATCCTCGTCACACCCGACGCGCAGCGCACGATGAACACCTTTCTCGGCGCAAGCACCGAGCTCGGCGAGCACGAAATCGACGAGAACCTTATCCGTGAATCGCGCATCACCTATCTCGAAGGCTACCTTTGGGATCGTCCTGAGGCGAAAGCGGCTTTTCTCCGCGCCGCCGAGCTCGCCCATCAACACGGTCGAGAGGTCGCCCTGACGCTCTCCGATCCCTTTTGCGTCGAACGCCATCGCGAGAGCTTTCTCGATCTCGTAAGCGGTCATATCGATATCCTCTTCGCCAATGAAGCGGAGATCGCCGCGCTCTACGAAACATCGGAGTTTGAGGAGGCCGCCGAAAGAATCCGCGGAAAATGTCGCATCGCGGTGCTCACGCGAAGCGAAAAAGGCGCGCGCATCATCACAAGCGATGGGACGATTGCCATCGACGCGATCCCGCCACGCGAGCTCGTGGATACGACGGGCGCGGGCGATCTCTTCGCCGCGGGCTTCCTCTACGGCCTGTCGACCGGGCGTCCTCTTGAAGAGTGCGGGAGGCTCGGCGCGCTCGCCGCATCCGAGGTGATCGCGCACCTTGGACCTCGCCCCGAGATCTCACTGAAGACACTCCTTTAATCGAAGCGAAATACGAGCGCGACGGCCTCGCCTTGGCGTGCGACGAGCGTTCGTCTCTCTTGTTTGCCTTTCCCGGCGGTGGCGATCACTTCGTACTCACCCGCCGGGAGGAGGCGTGCAAATGGGGTCCGCCCGCGCGTCCGGGTCTCGCCGTCCTGGACGAAGCGCAGATGCACCCCAGACGGATTCGAATGAATGGCGACGGGGACCTCGCCCGTCCCTTCTTCGGCGCAGCCCGGCGGCGCATCGTGCCCCTGACCTGCGACGAATCGCGGAGAGAGAAGCGGAAGAGTCATGGCGATGCTAGCCGCCATGACGAGCGCGAACGAGGCGCCCGAAAAAAACTGAATGCTCGGAGCTCTTCTCATTGGATCTTCACCGTCCTTTTACCGAGGATTTGCCCACCGCGCGTACGCACCTCGCATGAAAGCTTCCCGGTGAAATTGGCTGGAATCTGGCGCCGTGACCACGTGCGAAAACCCTCTTTTCGTCCACCTCTCACCGTAAGGACGATCGGCGCACTCGGTACCCCATTGAGCGACCAAACGTGTTCGAACTCTTCCTTGAGGCCGAGCGGCGCAACGATGGCCGAATAACAATAGAGCCGCCGCGTCCCGGACTTAAAACGTGACGCCTCGCCGAGAAGCGCACGCGCTTCCACTCCCGTACCGATCCCGAACGCTGAGATTGAAAGCGGCGCCGGAGGCACGGCTTTCGCAAGGCCCATAAAGAGGAAAAGAGGAAAAAGAGCGGAGCTGGCGATCGTCAAAAATGGGATCCGCTCGCGATCAAGCTCGATGTATCGGGCGAGCGGCGTGAGGATCGCGACGACGAATGCAGCCGCATAGAGGCTCGTCCCTTGCGAGATGCCAAGCATCGGAAAAACCATGGCGAGGGCTGAGAAGCTCACGAAAGCCGTGAGCATGGAGCGTTCGAGTGCGCGATCGAAAACACGCTCACAGAGCGGATCCCAACTCACGATAAGCGCGGAAAAGAGGAGAAGGCCGAGGAAGACAACTTGCGGCGCCGTGAACGCCGCCGAGGCGAAATAGAACGGAAGCGCAAAATAGACGCAAAGCTGAAGGATGTTTTGATTGAGGGCAGTCAGGGAAAAGCGAGCGATCGAACGAAAGACGCCCTCACGCATGCCCCGCTCGATGGCTCGGAGGACGAGGCTCATTCCGAGCATCGCCGCGAAAGCGAGCGCGGCCACCATCGCGATGAGCGGCGCGTTCTCCTCATCGCGCTTCATCACGAACGCGCTATAGAGGCTAAGCGCGAGGGAGGCCCATGGTAAAATCCGGGCAAGGCGTGCGAGCAACCCGGAGAGCCGGTGAGCGAAGGCTTGTGGGATGCGGGGGCCGGGCGCGTGCTGCGCCGAAACGCAGTCCATGGCATCGGCGTCGTCGCGCTCGCCTCGTTCCGAAGCTTCGGGGAGCGCCTCGGAGGATGCCGCGGTTCCGAATCCCGGCGTCGGATCTCCCGTCTCTTCCTCCCTGCGCTCCGCTTCTTTATGCATCCCGCCTTCGCCTCATCTTCGTTCTACTTCGGTTCACGCTTGGCCCGAAGTGCTTCGAGCGCTTGTGTCCATCGTATCAGATGCATTTGGAGACGAGGCATTCCATCCATGTGCCCTCGCCATCCAGAAAAGGCCACGCGCGTCGCCTCGCGAGGCTCGAATTGAGGCTCCTCCGAACGTCGCCCTAAGTCACTGAAAATTTACTGGTTTCGGCCCGAAGCTCATGCACACATTGTAAGAAAAAGACTACCAATCGTGCATCCATCCGTAAAATCTACGCAAGACCCCTCGCCAACCGCCGAAGAAAGAAGCAAGATGGACAGTGTTCGGCAACGTTGTGTGGATGTAGCCGATTCAGCGGCTGGCCATTCCGGTGCCGAGGAGAAAAGAGAGAAATGAGTAAACGTGTATTTGTGGGCGGCCTCAGCTGGGGCACGGATAGCGCGGGTCTGCGCGCTGCCTTCGAGGCTTATGGTGATGTAGAGGACGCCCACGTGGTGACGGATCGGGAGACTGGACGTTCGCGTGGTTTCGGCTTCGTGACTTTCACGAACGCGCAGTCTGCCGATGAGGCCATCGACGCAATGAACGATGCGGAGCTGGATGGTCGCCGTCTCACCGTCAACGAGGCGCGCGAGCGTGAGCCTCGTCGCGGCGGTGGCGGTGGTCGCGGCGGGTTCGGCGGCCGTGGCGGTTTTGGTGGAGATCGCGGCGGCTTCGGCGGCGGCGGTGGTTTCGACGATCGCGGCGGAGAGCGCCGTCAGCGACGCGGGGGCCCTCGTGGGGGCGGCCGCGGCGGCTACAACGACTACTGAGTGGTGCCGATCGCGCGCTCAGGGTGGTGAAGTTCGCCTCGAGTCGCGCGTCTTCGATGGAAGGCTCCTAAGCGCCGATCTGCGCTGAGTGGAGTCCACATTCGCGGATAAGAGCCGCGAAAGACAACCAAGGATCGAGCCCCTTCTGGGCAATGTTGAGAGAGCCGCTCGGATTGAGCGGCTCTTTGTATTTTCGGGGGAAGCGCAGCGGAGGCGTGCCGTACGCAAACGGGTCACGCTCAGGCGAGGCGAGTCCTCAGCCGACCGATCCGCATTGGTTGGCGACGGGATACCCGCAGACCTGAGGTGCCGGGCAGGTGCCGCACTGAATCACGCCACCGCAGCCATCGTAGAGAAGTCCGCACTGGGCTCCGGCGCTCTCGCATGTCTTCGGGACGCAGCTTGCTCCCTCCTCGCAGCGATTTCCGATGCCGCAATACCGGCCGGGCCCACAGGAGCCGCAGTCGAGGATGCCTCCACACCCATTATCGAGCTCGCCGCACTCCACTTCAGCGGAGGCACAAGTGAGCGGCATGCACTCAGCGCACTTACCGGGTGCAGCGAGACCGCAGCGCGCGTTCCCATCACAGGTCCCGCAGTCGATCACCCCCGCGCAGCCATCGCGATGGAGGCCGCATTCGTACCCCGCGCTCGCGCAAGTCCGCTCGGTGCAGCCCTCGACGCAGATTCCCGCCGATGAACAATGCGCGCCCCCCTCGCAGCCGCCGCAATCGATGAGACCGCCGCAACCATCGCTTCGGAGACCGCATTCATCTTGCCCGCAGGTTTCGATGCCCAAAGGAACGCATGCGGGCGGCGCCGGCGGGCCTCCATTCGAAACACACGCGGCGAGATCGAAAAGAAGGTAGGCGAGGCTCTTTTCTTGAGGAGAGAGGGTCACGCCCGGTGGGCAATACGAGGGGAAGAACTGATCCTTGGTCGAGATCGCGCCGCCATGCCCCATCACGTGGAAGGCCGTGAAGCTCGCC
>JAAZAH010000069.1 GCA_012514415.1 Sandaracinaceae bacterium | reverse complement strand
GAGGCGCTGCTTCCGATGCTACTTCTCGCGCTCTTTATTCTGAGCCGACGACGAGTTCTGGCGCGGCGGGCATGATATTCCAAGTGAGCGTCGCTCGCGGCGGTCCCTCGCGCTTATAGAGCGTCTCGCGCTTGACGCCCTCGTCGCCCCACACGTAGCGGCGGATCTCCCCTTGCTCATCTGCGGCGATATAAAGCTCGTCCTTGCCGTCCTCATCGAGATCGGCAAAGAGCGCTGCATGCTCGAAACCTGAAGAGTCGCGATCGATATTTTCGACTTTCCACGGCTCGTTCGGATCGCTGCTGGGGGTGAGGAGCCACACACCGCTCCGGAATGCGGCGGCGACCATCACCTTCTTGCCGCTGCCGTCGATATCACCCACGGTCAGAAAGCGGGTGAAGCGATCGGGAAGGGTGGCGACGACAAACCCCTGATCGGCCGGCGTATCTGCGAGATAGCGGCGGATCTCCACAGGTTCGTCGATCGTGAGGCTCGCGCCGGAGCCGCTCGTCTTCGCCTCGACCGCGACGTAGAGCTCGTCCTTTCCATCTCCGTCCATGTCTCCGACGAAGATTTCCTTGGCGTGGCGATTGCCCAGATCCGCGACGACTTTGCGTCCTTCACCCTTCTTCGGGATGTACCGGACGACCTGGCCCGTCTGGACATCGACGCCGATGCGGTTCGGTTCGCTCGGGGTGGCGTAGACCTCGAGGACTCCATCGCCGTCGAGATCGCCGATCTCGATCTCGTGGACAAAGGTATTGGGCTCTTCGTCGATCTTGTTGAGCTCGAAGCGATCGCCATGATCGCGGAGGATGGCGACGATGCCTTGATCGTGCGTTGCGATGGCGATGGCGGGCTTGCCATCGCCGTAAAGATCGCCCACCTCGGCGTCTCGCATCCGGCTCCAGCGTCCACCGAAATCTTCCTCCCAGAGTGTCTCGGCTTCGAGCTTTCCACCGACGAGATTCCAGCGCTTGACGAAGGCGCCCATGCCACCAAAGGTGAGAAGACTCTTCTTCCCGTCCGCCCCTTCGTACGCCATCACCTTATGGAAGACGTTGCTATCGGCATCGTCGAAGCTCTTGAGCGTCCACTCGCCGTCCTTCTGATAGAGAAAATCGGCGCGCGCGGGAAGGGGCTTTGCGGTGACCTTATCGCCCTCGACTTCGAAGCGAGCGAGTCCGAAGAGCAGGCCGAGCTTTGCCTCTCCTATAGGGGATTCAGCTGCTCCGCGTTCGGGAGCTCTTTCGGATTTCGGCGCGTCCTGCGCGGGCTTTTCTTGCGGAGCTTCCTTTTTGGCGCAGCCGCTTGCGAGCAGTGATGCCGCGATAAGAAGTGCGATGTTGAGCTTTCTGGATGCGGCTCTTGAGCGAGAGGGCTTGGCAAACATGCTCCCCAAAATCCATGAGGATGCGCGCCGCGTCAAATAATGGATGCGCCTTCAGCGCTCAAAGGAGACGGTGCGGAGCTGTTCAAAGGAGCGCCCTTCGAGGCCCGTCAGCGCGCGAAGGAGCCCGTATCGGTAGATCCCCGTCGAGTGACCATCCGAAAATTTGAATCCGATGGCGTAGCTGCCGACCTCGAAGATCTCGTCAATAAGGAGTTTTTCGGGCGGGTAGGCCTCGATGTATTCGAGCCATTGAATCGGGCCCTGATGTCCTTGGCACTTTGCACAAGGACAAAACCCTCGAAGCACGCGATGGGAGTAGCCCGCGCGTACGCCGTCTTCCCAGACGATCTCGAGGCGCTGCGCCCCTTGGGGTGCATGGATTTCGACCGGCTGTATCGTCTCGCTCATCGCCTTCCTCGAAAGCCCATCATGTCTTGGATCACGGACTCGCTCATCTCGGCGATCTCCGCCTCTTCACGAAGTCGATCGATACAATCTTCGCAGCCTCGGATGATGCGGCGTCCCTCACGAAGAGAGAAGAGCTCGTCGACCTCATCTTCGCACATCTTGCATACGGGCATCGTTTGAGTATGGAGATCGAGGCAATCGCGTGCAAGGCTGAGCCCTGTCGGTCGCAGGGCGCCTGTGACGATGGACGATCGGAGAACGATGAGCGGAGACGATAAAACCTTGGCACCGCCGACGGTCACCATCGCCGGTGGTGCGCTGCTCGAAGAGCGCGCATCGCGTAAGTTTTCGATCGACGACGAACGTGATCCCCGCGAGGGATTCATCCTTCGCTATGCGGGCGAGCTCCGCGCCTTCGAAAACCGCTGTCCGCATTGGCAGGTCGATCTCGACCTCGGCATGGGCGAGCCTTACCTGGACGATCTCCAAAAGATCTTCTGCCGCAATCACGCAGCGATCTTCGATCCCCTCACCGGCGTTTGCGAATCGGGCCCATGCCTTGGGCGCTCCATCCGGCGTTATCCGATCCGCATCGAGGGTGAGGACCTCATCGTCACGCTCGAGGCGATGAACGAAGGAGACGATCTCGTCTGATCAGGCGGGACCTTCGTCTTCTTCGGAAGGAGCGGGAAAGCTTGGGGCCGGCGGCTCGCTCGGCTGATTCTGGCGGGCGCGCTCTTTTACGAGCTCGCGTTCGAGCCGACGTCGCGCTTGAATGGCCTCCTCGAGTGAGCGCTCGAGCTCGTCGGATTTTCTCTTCTCGGCGTCGAGCCTCGAGCTGAGCGTCTCGATCCGGGCTTCGAGCGCGTGTTTTTCGTCGCGCAATGCGGCAAGTGCCTCGGCGCGCTCCTCGAGGACGCGCTCTTGCCGGATGCGCTCACGCTCAAGCTGCTCGGCGCGCGTCTGGCTTTCGCTCAACTGCTCACGAAGCTCATCGGCCTTTGCCCGCTCTCGCCGAAGCTCTTGGAGCCGCGAGTTCAGCGTCTCTTGCGTGGATTCGAGCGTCGATTGGGCTGCTTCAAGCCGCGAACCGAGCGTCCGCGCGCGCGCCTCGGCTTGCGCCTTTTCACTTTCGATCCGGGCGATGCGCCGGCTCAGCTCTTGGCGAGAGAGCTGGCTTCGCTCGTATTCCTTCGCGATGCGCTGGGAATGTTCCTCGACCTCGGCCGAGCGCTGCTCGGATGCGGCGAGATCACTCGCGAGGCCTTCGATCTGCTGCTGCGCGCGGAGAGCTTCGGCTTCTTTTTCGGCTACATGCGCCTGAAAAACACTTCCTAGGATGAAGAGGGCGAGGGCCGCGATCGAAACGAGCGGGATCGCAGCCTGCAATCGCATCTTTCGGCGCGCGCGACGACGCTCGGGCTCGACTAAAATCTCGAGCTCTTCCGCCATTTCGGCGGCCGTAGGGCGTTCGCTCGCGTCTTTTGAAAGCCAGCGCTCGAAATGCGGCTTCAAATAGCGGAGCGCTCTCGATCGCGGAGGCTCTGGACTGGAATCGGCCCGTGCACCGATAAAAGCCTCGACTTCCTCGGGCGGGATGTCATCACGCAAATCCGGCTCGAGGGCGTTTCGGAGGCTGAGCGCGAGCGAAAAGATGTCCGCGCGGGGCGTGAGCGGCGGTCTCGGCTCGCGCTTGGCGAACTGCGCGGCGACTTCAGGGGCGAAATAGCTCGGCGTCCCGGCCACCACCATCTCCGCCTCTTTTGCGGCCACGCCAAGATCGAGCAGGATGGGAAGGGCGCGATCCTTATTGAAGCCAGGGAGGCGCGCGAGAAAGATATTGTCGGGCTTGACGTCTTGATGGCGTACGCCTGCGGCGTGCATCGCGTCGAGTGCTTCGGCGAGCGGCTTGAAGATTTCGAGCGCCTCGGCGCGAGTGAGCGGGCCGCGATCGATACGCTCGGAGAGGGTCTCGCCTTCGTACCACGGCATCACGAACCAGAGGCGCCCCTCGAACCAGCCATAATCTTTGAACTGGACGATGGAGGGGTGGAAGACGCTGGCGATCGAGCGAAGCTCCTTCAGCGCCGTCTGCCGCTCGAGATCGGAACGAGCAGGCTGATGAAGGAGCTTGAGGGCGACGACGTGATTTTCGACCTCAGTATCCTTGGCGCGATAGACATCGCCGAACGCTCCGACGCCCACGCGCGTTTCAATCGCGTAGCGCGCGCCGATGATCATTCCGCGCCCGACGCCGTCGGGGCGCGAGCTGCGGGCGTCTTCCTCTTCGAGCGCGAGCGCCTCTTGG
>JAAZAH010000068.1 GCA_012514415.1 Sandaracinaceae bacterium | reverse complement strand
CTCTAGAGCCTAAGCTCGAAAAGCGAGGAAAGCTCGCACCCCCGAAGAAGCACGCCCCTCGAAGACGCACGAAAGCTCGGCGTCTCGGCTCGCTCTTGGTGCTCCTCGCATTCACACCGCTTTCGGGGTGCGCATCCAAAGAGACGCCGCCCGAGGAGGCTCCGCGCAGCAGCGCGACGGCTGGGGAGCACGCCGCGCGCGAAGCCGAACGTTGTCCTGCGGTTCTGCCGGCGGAGACGCCGATCCCGGGCATTCCCGACGAAGCGCGAAGCCTCGACTATTGGCTCGAGCAAGCGGACGAGCGCGTGTTCATGTCGAAAGCGTCGATCCTTCGACACAACCGCGCGATCCACGGTGGTGGTTCTCGCGTCTTGAGCGCCGGTGGGCTCTACGAGCCCATCGATGAAGCGGCCTTCCTCCTTCGCCTCGAAGAGCGCATCGCTCGAATCGACGAGGCCTTCGTCAATGGCAGCTACGTCACAAAAGACGGCGCTCCCATCGCGCCGTATGGGCCGCCCCCGGACGTGCTCCCGCCAAGACGAGACGAGCTCCGCCGGGCGATGGAGCCCATCCCGCTCCGATGTGGTCCGCGTCTCGAGGGCTACTACCGTCAGCCCATCGATCTCGATTTCGATCGCAATAACTGCAGCATGATCCGCGAGGGCGAAGAACTCGAGATCATTGCCGATTTCGACGAACACGCACTCCTTGTCCGCACGCGCTACGCCTTCGGCTTCATCGCGAAAGACGCGGCATTAAGCGAGCCGCTCGATCGCGAGGAGGCGAAAAAGAGGGATCTCCTCCGCATCGAAGAAGCCCCCGCCTTTACCCGAAAGAATCTGCTTCAAGAGGCATTTCAACTGCTTGGCACGCCCTATGGCTGGGGCGGGCAGAATGGGGGTCGCGATTGTTCGCGCTATACCCTCGATCTTCTCCATCGCTTCGGGATCGATCTCCCTCGGCATAGCGCGAGCCAAGCGGTTGCCGGGCGCTACTCCATCGATCTCGAGGGCATCACGGATCTCGACGCCAAACTCGAACTCATCGATCGCGCACACGAAAACGGGATCGTCCTCCTCGAATTCCGCGGTCATGTCATGCTCTATCTTGGCCGCTATCGGGATGGGCGGCCGATGGCGATTCATGCATTCAGCGAATACCTCGAGCCGTGCGAGGGCGGCGGAGAGACGCTCCGGCGCGCCGATCGGGTCGATGTGACCGATCTCTCGCTTGGTGAAGGAACGTCGCGCACGAGCTTCCTCGAGCGGCTCCGGCGCATCACGGTCTTTGCCGAGGAAACGCATCCGGACGTTGTCAACATCGCCGAAGCGCGAAGGGCGAGCCCCGCAGATTCGCCCGAGCGCTGCGTCGACAGCCAGGACGTTGCGCTCTTCCATTTCCCCGCACAGCCCGTGCGCGGCCAGCCGCTGCGCGTGGTTGCGGTGACCCGAAAGGATCTCGGCCCCGCGGATCTCTCGGTCTTTTCGTCCTCGAACGAGCGCTTGAATGAAGAGTTTGAGTTTCACGCGGGTGCGATCCGAGGCTACCTCGTCTCGATCGATGCCGCGCCAAGCGGGACGCTCGAAGCAAGGCTCGGCGATGGTGATCGCATCGACGCCTGTCTCCGCGTCCATGTCCGCCGCATCCCCGAAGCGCCAGAGTTTCGGCGGGAACCCGAGGGCCCCTTCTATACACCGCGAATGCAGTGGGGTGAGGCGGCCGAGAACCTCTTCGCTTTTTTCGTCTATCATCTCTTCGCCGAGCTCGAGCCTGGTGAGACCGTCCGCGATCTCGGCGTGCTGATCCGCGACCCAAAGCGAAACCTCTTCTATGATTATCTCGGGCTAAGCCACGAAGAGGACCTCGTGCTTCGTCCCGACTGCGCCGATCTTCCGTATTTTCTACGTGCCTATTATGCGTATCAGCGCTCGCTGCCGTTTGCGTATCGACGCTGCTCGCGGGGGCGTGAAGGACGTCCGCCTCGTTGTACTGGAGAAGCGCTGACCAACCTCGATCCGACGCCGGGACAGAGCCTCCAAACCTCTTTCCCAGCCTACCTCCGGCGCATCGCCAACACCGTGCATTCGAGCTCCATGCGAACGCTCCCGGACGATGAAGATTCGGATGCTTATCCCATCGGACTCAGCCGGGAGGCGCTCGTCCCGGGCATCACCTTCGCCGATCCGTACGGCCATATTCTCATCGTCGTGCGCACCATCCCGCAACGCGGCTCGGGCCCCGGCGCTCTCATTGCTGCCGAAGCCCAGCCCGATGGGCTCGTCGGTGTGCGCACGTTCTCGGCGGGGAGCTTCGTCTTCGATCCCGACACTAAGAGCGCGGGCGCCGGCTTCAAGGCGTTTCGCCCAGTGCATTATGACGCGAATGAAGGCAGCATCCGCTTTTCGCCGAACCACGCCATCACGGGCCCCCTCGCCTTCTCACGCGAACAATACGAAGGGAGCCGCGAGGACTTCTTCGATCGCGTCGATCGCGCCATCTCGCCCCGGCGGCTCGGTGCAGTGGATGAACTTCTCCGCCGCGTCGACGCCCTCGAAGAGTCGGTAAGACGGCGCATCGCCTCGGTCGACGCTGGCGAGGCGTACATGCGGCAGGTGGGCTTCCTGACGATGCCGATGCCCGAGGGATCCTCGATCTTTCTCACCACCGGACCGTGGGAGGATTTTGCCACCCCGAGCCGAGATCTTCGCCTCCTAATCGCGCTTGATGAAGCGCTGCACTTTCCCAAGCGCGCCGCAGCCGATCCTTCACGGTATCGAGGCGAAGTCGCGCTCGATGCCCTCGAAGCGCGGCTCGCCGAGGAGCTCCGAGCGCGCTCCATCGCGTACACCAATAGCGAAGGCGATCGGGTCACGCTGAATCTCGAGGAGCTCGCCAAACGACAAGAAGCCTTTGAGATCGCCTACAATCCCAACGACTGTGTCGAGGTCCGTTGGGGTGCGCCCGACGGGAGTGCCGAATACGCGACTTGCACACGGCGCGCTCCCCTCGAGCAACGGGCGCAGATGGAAGAGGTCCGACAATGGTTCCGAACCCGAAACCGGCCCGCGCGTTGATGGACGATCGCAAGTAGCAGAAGGAGCGAAGAATGAAGGGCAAAACGGTCATTATCACCGGAGGAAATACGGGCATCGGCCTCGCGACCGCGAAAGAACTCGCAAGGCGAGGCGCAGACGTGATCATCACCTCGCGGGATGATGCAAAGGGCGAAGCCGCCAAAGCCGAGATCGAAGCTAGCGTCGGCCGAAGCGTTCGCCTCGAGCGCCTCGACCTCGCTTCCTTCACATCCATTCGCGCCTTTGCGGAGCGCATCCTCGAGACCACGCCGCGCATCGATGTCTTGATCAATAACGCAGGGCTCATCCTCGATACTCATCAAAGAACCGAAGAAGGCTTCGAGGCGATGTTCGGCATCAACCACCTCGGACATTTCCTCCTGACCGACTTGCTCCTCGACCGACTTCGGGCGTCCGCGCCATCGCGCATCGTCGTGCTCGCCTCCGATGCGCATTACCGCGCGAAGTCGGGTCTCGATTTCGATGATTTGATGAGCGAGCGCGGAACGTTCCGTGGCTTCGACGTCTACGCGAAAAGCAAACTCGCCAATGTGATGTTCACACGCGCGCTCGCGCGGCGGCTCGAGGACACGGGCATTACAGTGAACGCCGCGCATCCCGGCGTGGTCGCGACTGAATTTGCCGGAAAAGAAGATACGCCTGGGATCATCGGCGTCTTCTTTGGACTCATCCGGCCGTTCCTGCGAACGCCCGAAAAAGGGGCGGCGACAAGCGTCTATCTTGCGTCTTCGAGCGAGGTTGAGGGGGTGACGGGGCGATATTTTGCCGACTGTCGACAAAAGCCTCCGTCGCGACCGGCAAGGGATGATCAAGCGACAGAACGACTCTGGGAAGTGAGCGAACGCCTCATCTCGGAAGCTCGCTCCTAACGTCGGGGGCTCGCCACCCCGCCCTCGCCTCTCTCGGGTGGACACCTCGACGGCGCTTCGTCCTAACCGTAGGCGCGGGAGCTGCCGCGCTTGGCTCAATACGCGAGGTTCGCGCCTACATAGAAGCGCGAGAAGCGATCGCTTGCGCCGCCGACGATGTAGCGATCGCCCGGATCTGGATCGAATCGGTGGTGAGCGCGCTGAAGCTCCGCCCCGACGCGGAGCTCGAGGAGCCCGTGCACCCTTACCCCGAGGTAGACGCCCACATCAAACGCTCCGGCGTGATCCTTTGGAAAATAGAGAGGTCCACCGATGGGGCCCACGTCAAAGAGAAAGAGATACGCGGCATGCCCTCCGATGCTGAGGAGCCTAGAGATTCGGAAGGCACCCGCCCCGACCAATCGAAGACCCTGGTACCGAATATTCGGAATGCGCGGGAGGTTATCGACGCCGGGGACCGCACGTGCGGCGTCGATCGCGAAACTCCTCCGCGCATAGCCGAGCCCCGCCGCTGCGCGAAACCGGCCGAGATAAAGAGCGTAGCGCGCCTCCACCTCGAAGCGTGCACCGTACGTGCGAAAATCGAGCCCTTCGCGCGATGAGGCACGGATGAAATCGCGTTCATAATCGACCCCAAATCCAAGGCCCTCGAGCCAGCGGCGGATTCGCGCGTTGGATAGGAACGTAAAAGGATAGATCGCGATCTCGCCCGCGATGGAGGGTGCCGCGCCGAGTGCGTAGTCGGGTAGATGATCGAAGAGATCGTCCCGATAGCGAAGTTGCCTCCGCATGATGCCGATCTCGAAAGAAGCTTCGATGAGCCGTGGACGAAACGCGAGCGGAACGGACCCTGGCTCCTCGGGCCGATCCGTATCGGCGCTCGCTTCACGGTCGTCTTGGCCAGGCGCGGTCGGCTGCTCTGTTTCGGGCTCGCTCTCGGCATCCGGCGATGGCTCCACGGCGCGCTCGCTCTCGTCATCTTCTTTCGAAGGCGCCTCGATGGGGGCGGACGCGCGCGTTTCGCTCCGCGCTTTTGACGATCGGCCTCGACGCGATTGCGCCTCTCCGATGGCCGCGGAGAAGAGAGATGCGGCCACCACCCCTAAGATCACGAAGACCGCGGCTCCTCTCGACCATCGGGCCGCCCTCATCCCGAGCTGCCTCCCGCCCAAACGTCGCCCGCATCGCTTCCAAAGCGCGCATCGCGCGCGTCCCCGCTCCCCTCGTCGTCCTCCGCGGGGCCCTCCGGATCGAGACCATCCTCATCGCCCGCATCCCGTTCAGCGAGCCCTTCGATAAGATCGCGAAAGCATCGGATCTCGGCCACGGTGAGGTATCCAATGGGCGGCATCGGCTCTCCGCAGAGCGCAGGCGGCTCCATCAGCTTGAGATAGAGCAGGCTGTTTTCCGGATCGCCCGGCACGATGAGATCCATCCATTCGCAGATGGTTGAGGGTGCGTGGATCATCCGGTTAATGGCGCCTTCACTGACAAGATCGAGCTCGGCTGCGGGCGCTCCATCGTCGCCATGACAGGCCCCGCCCGAGCAAGATTCGCGAAACAGCCGATCGAAATCGAAATCACTTGGGCAGAAAACCCCATCTCCATAGCGCTCTGGATCCGGGATCGTTCCCACGCACGACAGCAGCCCCCCCAAAGCTGAGAGAAGCACCGCCAATATTTGGGAATGATCCCGGATCCTCACGCCTTTGACCCACCGAGACGAAAGCAGGCGAGAGCGCCTTGTCTTGGATACGCGCGAGCCCGCCGAACTTCGCGATCAATTCGACCGCGAATCCATGACCTCACTTGAAATCACGGCGTCGTCCTGAATAGTGATCCGGAGGAGCATGAGCGACCAAATCCTCATCTATGGAGCGAACGGCTACGCGGGGCGGCTCATCGTCGACGAGGCCATGAGGCGCGGGCTCCGCCCCATCATCGCCGGACGAAATCGCGATGCGATCCGCACCATCGCAGAGCATCGCGGCCTCGACTACCGCTGCTTCTCCCTCGACGACCATGTGCACCTCGATGAGGCACTTCGGGATGTGGGCCTTCTTCTTCTCACGGCAGGCCCCTTCAGCGAGACGAGTCAGCCTGCGGTCGAGGCTTGCCTCCGCCGCCGCGTCCACTATCTCGACCTCACCGGAGAGCTCGAAGTCTTCGAAGCCATCTATGCGCGGGATGCCGAAGCGCGCGCCCAAGGCATCGTCCTGCTCCCGGGGGTCGGCTTTGACATCATCCCGACCGATTGCCTCGCTCGCTCACTGAAAGACGCACTCCCTGACGCGATCTCGCTCGAACTCGCCTTTGCTAGCGAGACCGAGATGAGCGAAGGCACCCTCCGAACCATCCTCCATCATGCCCTCGATGGTGGGCTCGTTCGCCGCGATGGAGCCCTCAGACGCGCGCGCCTCGGAGAGCCAAAGCGTCGGGTCCCCTTCCGCGATCGGAGCCGCCACGCCGTCGCGATCCCTTGGGGTGAGTTGAGCAGCGCCTATCGCTCCACGCAGATCCCAAACATCACAACCTATCTTGCCCGCGACGAACCAATCTTTCGCACGCTTCTTTTCGCAGAGAGGCTCGTTCGACCTCTTCCAAGCGCTCGTATCGGTCGCCGCGCTTCAGCGATGCTCGCACGGATCCTTCGCTCCGAGGCTCCCCTCGAAGCGCGGGTTCGTGAACGAACGCAGCTCTGGGGGCGCGCCGAAAACGCGGATGGAGAAAGTGTGGAGGGGACGCTCGCGATCGGTGAGGTCTATCTCTTCACTGCCAAAGCGGCGGTCGAGAGTGCCATTCGCATCCGCGAGTCTCCCGAAAAGTACAAAGGCGCACTTACGCCTTCGCTCGCTTTTGGCCCGCGCTTCGTCGAGGAGATCGATGATTGCGATCTCCGCGTGCCGCCGCCGAAGAGCGAGACAACCCATCCGCGCGCCCCGACCCGCAAGTGAGGCGAGCGGGCTCCGCTTCAACGTCTCAGCTTCGCCTAATCGAACGCCTCGCAGACGCGCTCCGGAGCCGAAAAGAGCGCGAGCTGCCCCGCCCCCTCGATGATCTCGAGCGTCGCCCGCCCGCCGAGCCGCCGCGCGAAGCCCTCGACGGTATCGCTCCTCACCACAGGGTCGTGACGCCCGTGGATGAGCGTCACCGGCGCCTTCGAGCGCATCGCGAGCTCAGACCAATCCCGCACGATATGATAGGCGTCGGTCGCGAAGCCCCGATGCCCTTGAGCGATCGTGAAGCGATAGCCGCTCCTGACCGAGCAGAAGACGTCCGGATCCGAGAGCATCGCGAGATCGGCGGGCGAGTCCTCGTAGAGCGCGCGCGCGAAGGCCTCATCGCCGTTTGACTCGAGCTGCCTCGCCCCGCCGCGCGCGACAAAGGGGAGGATCGCCGGGGTGTACCTCGCGGTATAAGCGAGGAGCCGCTGCCGACGCGACATCGACGCGAATTGAGCGGTGGAGAGGATGGGCACAGCGCCGGCGACGTTCACGATCCGCTTCACCCGATCGCCGAGATGCGCGGCGAGCGCGAAAGAATAGAAGCCGCCGGCCATATGCCCGAGCAGCTGCACCTCGCGGATATGGAGCTCGTCGAGGAGCCACTCGATGTCTCGTGCGAACGCCGATGGAGCCGAGGCGGCGGGGCCTCCGAATGGGGTGGCGGCGCCGAAGCCTGGCCGCGCAGGAGCGATCACGCGGAGCCCCCGGCGCTTCAGCTCCCACTCAAGGCGAGGGGTCGAGCTCAGCCCGTCGAGCATGCCGTGAAGAAAGAGCACAGGTCTCCCCTCGGGCGCCCCATAAAACTCCACCGGGATCTGCCTCCGCGTCGGCGCTCGAAAGGTCGCGCGGCGATGCGGCGTCTCTTCGGGATCGCGCGGCTCGATCACGCGCGAGAGCGAGGCGAGGAGGCGCACGAGATCGGTCTGGCTCGCGGCGCCCGTCTTCGCGAGGAGCGCCTTGATCTGAGAGCGGACGGTGGAGAGCGCGACGTCTCGCTGCTCGGCGATCTCGGCGGGCGTGTTGCCCTCGGTGAGCGCGGCGGCGATCTCGACCTCGGCCCCTGTCAGGCCAAACCCGCGCGCGAGGAGCGAGGCCGCCTCGGAATTCCAATCCCCCACGATCGGCTCAAGGAGGATCGCCCGCTCACTGCTGCGCTCATCGACGGCGCGGGCGAGCATGAAGAAGGGCTTATCGTGGAGCTCGGCCCTGAGCAGCTGGAAGGCGTCGGGATCGACGAGCGCCGCGGCGGGGAGCTCCGTGAGGAGCCGCGACCTAAGGTTCAGCTCTTGGAAGGAAGGCGCGATATCCTCGAGATGCGCCGGTAAGCAGAGCCCAAAGGCCTCGGACGCGGCGCGGTTATGCCAGACGATGCTCCCGTCTCCGGCGATGAGGACGCGCGGCCCCCTCCCCTCCCGGAGCGCGCTCGGCGGCTTTCGGCCCAACTCCTCAAGGATCCCGAACGCCCGATCGAAATGCGCGACGAGCCCCGCGTCATCGAGCGTGGCCTTCGCCTTTAATTCGCTGAGCGCCGCGACCGCCCCGCCGACGTGGTCGTCCCATTGCTCCATGAAGGTGTCGTAAGGCGCTGGATGCGGTGGATCCCACGATTCAAACGGCGAGACGGCGAGACGGCGAAACGCCGAGGCTCGAGTGCGATGGCGGCGTCGAATGCGTCCTCCCGGAGTGCACCAGCGACGAGGATTGCGCGCACGGAACATGCGAAGACAGCGCATGCGTCCCTCATGAGTGCACAAGCGATGAGGATTGCGTGGACGGAACATGCCAAGAAAACGTTTGCGTGCTCGGCCCCGACAGCCGAGTCGGCGTCGATATCGCGTCCATCGAAGAGGCGGTCAGCCGGTCCGAGTGCGTGACGATCTCACTGCCATCCGGCACCTTTGAGATCAGCGACATCCCCATCAATCGAACTGTCCGTATCCTCGGAAAAGGATCCACTCCTACCATCCTTGATGCGAACTTCGAATCGCGACATTTTACGATTGAGGACGGCGAATACCTCCACATTGAGCACGTAGTGCTTCGCAATGGATCGGCTGATATCGGCGGATCTATCCTAGGAAAATCCAACGCAGAGATCAACATCCTTGATTCAGAGATCGTCAACAATAGAGCTAGCCATGAGGGTGGCGCGATCGCGTTCCCTTCAGGGGGCACGATCGATATCGAGAATTCCTTGATCGAGAATAATAAAGTCGAATCCATCGGAGCTCACGCGATAAAAGGAGGCGCGATCTCCATCACCAATGGAGATCTATCCATCGACAACACAAGATTTACGAACAATGGTCTACAGAGCCATATCTCCGAAGGCTCCACGATCCCGGCTTCAGAGAGAACGAATCGCGGAGGGGCGGTCTATAGTCGATCCACCGGAAGCCTAGTCAAGATCGATATCAGCTATACAGAATTTGACAGCAACTGGATCACTCAAACAAACGAAACTTCGATAGGCACAGACAATTTCGGTGCAGCAATATATGCTGAAAGAGCTGATACCAACATCGCATTCTCCAATTTTATCGGGAACTCGATCCATCTCGATAGCTCGTGCATGTCAT
>JAAZAH010000067.1 GCA_012514415.1 Sandaracinaceae bacterium | reverse complement strand
CGCTCGGATGCTTTCGTCAAGAGAGCCTGACGATCTTGCGCTCCCACGGCTTCAAAAAAGTAAAGCCGGGTTGACCAATGCTCTGCGTTCTCTCGGAGCGAATCGGGCGCCTCTTTCGAGCGCGCCCGAATCCGAGAAGAATTCGCAGCAAATAGTCAGGCAAAATTGACTATCGGAGAGTTTCTTTGTTTCGGTGTAGTCAAGCTTGCTTGACTAATGAAAATCCCTCGAGCGCTTTTTTGCCGAGCTTACATCGAGGCGTGGCCTCTCGAGTCGCTCAACAATGAGCTGCGCCATCTCACCCGTACGCTCGAGTCTCCCGCTCACCTCGACGAGCGGCTCGGCGCGCGCGATTTCTTCTTTGGCGTCGAAGAGCTCTTTCGGGATGATGAGGTTGAGGAGTCCGCTCTCGTCTTCGAGCGTCATGAAGAAGACGCCCGTTTTGGTGCGCGGTCGCTGACGGCAGATCACAAGCCCGACATAATCGATCGTTGCGCCTTCGGGAAAGTGGATCAGCTCATCGGCCTTGGGGATCTTGCGCCGGTCGAGGAGGGGACGGATCGTTTCCATCGGATGGCCGACGGGGCTGAGCCCGAGCCGATCGTGATCGAGGAGGATCGTCTCGCCGCGAGCGTGCGGCCGAAAACGGCTCTCGCTTTTTGGGCGAAGCGGGAGCCCTCCACGCGGGATATTCATCATCCCGCGGATCTCCCAGAGCGCCTCTCGGCGGTTCTTCCCAAGTGAATCGAAGGCGCCTGCCTCAGCGAGCGCAAGGAGGGAGCCGCGATCGAGACGAACCTTCTCCATGAAATCCGCGATCGAGCGATAGGGACGCCCGTGATGCGACCATTTTCGGAGGCCCTTCACGAAGCGAAAGCCGATGCGGATGCCGAGCTTCCCATCCAGCGTGCGTTCGAGCGTCGAATCCCATTCGCTCTCATTGATGTCGATCGGAAGGATGGGGATGCCATGCCTCTTCGCGTCGTCGATGAGGGTCGAAGGGTGGTAGAAACCCATCGGCCAAGCGTTGAGGAGGGCGCAGCTGAACGCCTCATGATGGTGCCGTTTGAGATAGGCCGAGATATAAGCGAGGATGGCGAAGCTTGCCGAGTGGCTCTCGGGGAAGCCGTACTCACCAAAGCCGCGGATCTGCGCGAATATCTGCTCAGCGAATTCGGATGCGATGCCGTTCTTTACCATCCTCGAGAGGAGGCGCTCGCGGTGGGCTTCGATCCGGCCGTCTCGTCGAAAGGCGGCCATATCGCGGCGCAGCTGGTCGGCCTCGCCCGGCGTATAATCCGCGACCTCGATGGCGAGCTTCATCACCTGCTCCTGAAAGATCGGGACGCCGAGCGTGCGCTTCAGGATCTTTTTGAGGCGAGGATGAGCATAAACGACGGGCTCTTTTCCGTGGCGACGCCGTAGATAGGGGTGGACCATGCCGCCTTGAATGGGCCCGGGCCGGATGAGCGCGATCTGGATCACGAGATCGTAAAACTCTCGCGGCCTCATCCGCGGGAGCATCATCATCTGAGCGCGGCTCTCGAGCTGAAAGACGCCGATTGCATCCGCTCGGCGAAGCATCGCGTAGGTCTCAGGATCGTCTGGAGGGATCGAGAGAAAGCTGAGCTCCTTCCCTTCATGCGCTCGGATCAAATCGAAGGCGAGATGAATCTGATGGAGCATCCCGAGGCCGAGGAGATCGACCTTGAAGAGGCCGAGCGTCTCGATATCGTCCTTATCCCATTGGATGACGGTTCGTCCTTCAAGGCGAGCAGGCTCGATCGGGACGATTTCATCGACAGGCTCGTGTCCAAGCAAGAAGCCGCCCGGATGGATCGAGAGATGGCGTGGAAAGCCGAGGATCTCTTGGACCGCTCGCCCCATTGCGCGGACACGTGGCTCATCGGGATCGAGCCCTGCCTCGACGAGTTTTGCGGGATCGAGTGCGCTTCCTCCATGGTGGAGCGCTGCCGCGCGCTCAAGCGCCTCTTCGGGAAGCTCGAGCGCTTTCCCAAGATCGCGGATGGCGCTCTTGATGCGATAGCGGACGAGGTTCGCGACCATGGCCGCGCGCCGCCTTCCAAAACGCGCGTAGACATATTGGATCACCTCTTCGCGGCGGTTGTGCTCGATATCGAGATCGATATCCGGAGGCTCGCGCCGCTCGCGGCTGAGGAAGCGCTCAAAGAGGAGATCCATCTTGGAGGGATCGAGCGCGGTGATGCCGAGACAGAAGCAGACGGCGCTGTTGGCTGCAGAACCCCTTCCTTGGCAGAGAATTCCTTCGCGTTCGCAGAAACGGACGAGATCGTGAATCGTGAGGAAATAGCCGCCATAGCCAAGCTCTGCGATAAGCGCGAGCTCGGCCTCGAGCTGTGCGCGGACCTTGGGCGGAATGCCGCGTGGATAGCGCTCTTTCGCCCCTTGAAAGGTGAGCGAGCGAAGGTGACTCGATTCGTTCTCTCCTTCGGGAAGGTGCTCCTCGGGATAGCGATATCGAAGGTGCGAAAGCTCGAAATGCGTGCGTCTTTTGATCTCGAGTGTGGCCTCGAGGGCCTCGGGGCGATCCTCGAAACGCGCTCGCATCGCCTCCTCGCTCTTGAGATCGAATTCGCCGTTCGGGTGGAGCAAGAACCCGCATTCACGTACGGGCTTTCGATGGCGGATGGCGACGAGGAGATTGGCGAGCGGGCGCCTCGAGCGATCGTGAAAGAGCACGCGATTCGCCGCGACGGGGAGGACGCCGAGACGCGAGGCTTCGCGGACGATTGCCTCTTCGACGCGCCGATCGTGCGGGCGGAGATGACGCTCGAGCCCCGCGAAGAGATCGTCGCCGAAGGCCTCATATAAGGGCGAAAAGAGCGAAGGGTTCGAAGAGATGGCGATGAGCCCGCGCGTCTGCTCGAGGAGCGCGGACCACGGGACGGAGGATTCTCCCTTGGGCCTTCGCGAATGGCCTAGGGTGAGAAGGCGCGTGAGGCGTGCATAACCCTCTCGGGTCGACGCGAGAAGAAGAAGGGAATCCTCCTCTCCTGAGGGAAGCTCAACGCTGAGCGCGGACCCTGGAATGATGCGCACCCCGCGTTCACGCCCCCGCGCGAAGGCGCGGACCACGCCCGAGAGCGAATCGCGATCCGTGAGTGCGAGCGTGTCCATGCCTAGATCGGCTGCGCGATCGACGAGCTCTTCGGGATGACTCGCTCCCTCGAGGAAAGAGAAATTCGAGCGAACGTGGAGCGGTAAATAAACCGAAGTGAGGCGCTCTTGGATCGCGTTCATGATCGTTCAATCGAGGCTCCCTTCGAGGAACCAAGCCGCGCGCCCTCGCTCACGGAAGAGCGCGAGGATGGCGCCGTCTTCACGCTCGCCATAAAAATAGTCGCGTGCGATCCCTTCGCTTTCGACGCGATAAGGGCCGGCAAGCGAGACGATGGGCGGGCTCATGCGGGGATAACCGCGTGCATCTTCCGCGAGCGCTTGAGGGCGTTTCTTGAGCCGCCGGACGAGCATATCGCGCGCTTCTTTGGGCTTAGGCGCGCGGATTTCCTTCATCGGCTCATAACGAAACGAGCGCGAAGGGTGATAGGACTCCTGGAGGATTGCGCGGGCGGCGGCTCCATTGCCGAACGCTGCCCTAAGGCGCGCGATGCCGCGATTGGCTGCATCCAAATCGACGGCTTTTCCGAGCGAAGGCGAGCCCACATCAAAGAGGCTGAGCTGGGCACCTTCAAGCCGTACGCCTTGGGCTTCGATCTCGATGATCTCGATCGGCGCTTCAAGTTTGAGATCGTTCAGCCGGAGTCGGATGAGCTCGAGAAGAAGTTTGGAGTCGCGCGTCGCGTACGCGGGCTCGAGTTCGAGGCGTTTGTTTTTCCCGTCTCCCTCTTGGAGCTCGAGCGTGAGCGATGCGGCGGCGAGCGAGCGTCCCGTCAAATCGGAGAGGAGGCTGTGAAGGGCGCCCTTGATGCAAAAGAGCAAGCGATCGAGTTGGTGATCGGGCCATTCGAGCTCGGCGATCACGCGAAAGCGCTCGGGCGCTTTGAAGAGTGGCTCGGGAAAGGATTCGAGGAGGCGATCGAGGGCGGCTTTTTCTTCGGGCTGACTGAAGCGCGTACGGAGTTCGCCGCGATCGACGGTCTCGAGATCGCCAAGGCGGTGAAGGCCGAGGAGGGCCAAATCGCGGACGATGGTTTCGGGCAGCCCAAGGCGGGCAAGGGGAACTTCGGCGGCGCTTTCTCTTTCTTCGCGCTCGCTCTTGAGGATGTGGATGCCGCGCTGATGTCGTGCGATCGCAAAAGAACGTGCTTTTGAATGCCCCCAGACGATCGAAGGCTCAAAACCTTCGGCTCGGAGTGCGTCGCGGATGGCGCGGAGGAAGGTGCGTCGATTGGGATGGAGACGCTCGAGCCCTGAAGGGTCTAGAAAGAGCGCACCCTCATGTCCGAGCTTCCTGGGATGCGGATCGGGATGCGGATCGAATTCGATCCGCGGAGAAAAGCGAAGAAGGATCTCGGCCGCGCGTTCGAGCTCTTCGTGCGGAATGGTGCCAAGCGCGATGGCGACGATCACCGGATCCCCTCCGGCGCGCTAAAGGAGCGGACGAGCCGAGGGGGCGGCTCTCCCAGTTTATTTTTCAGGCTATGGAGCTCGACGCGAAAGCGGCCTCGGGCGATGCGCGAACGTCGGGCATCGAGGCGGAGCGCGATCGAGGTGCCGAGCGAGAATTCATCGTAAGCGCTCCGAAGGATGAGGACGTGCGCATGATGTTCCCGCGCAAGTGCGGCGAGGCGAGCGAGGAAGGCCTCGCCACGCGGCCGTTTGAGCGAGGCAAAATCGAGTGTGAGCGCCGAAAATGCTCCCGTGCGAAGGAGGATTTCGGCGGCTTTGGCGATGGCGATGACGCCCCCCGATGTCGGCGTCCGTACAATGAGGAGGGAGTCGAGATCGATGCCGCTTCTCGCGAGATCGGGCGGGAAAAGCGCGCCTTCTTCGCTCTCGATCCAAGCGGCGAGCCCACCTTCTTGTTGCGCTTCGCGGAGCGTGAAGGCGGCGAGGCTCGAGCCCGAGGAGGGGCCAAGTTCTGAGACGAGCTCGATGAGTCTCCCCCTCGGAAGCTCCCGCGTCCGCTCCATGGGAATCGGCAGCTTCGAGATCGGCGCCGGATGGATGCCCAGACGTTGAAGAGGAGAGTTCACACAGCAGATCTACGTGAACAGATGTTCAGCGTCAAGATTCAATCGACGCCTCCCACATGCACCTAGGTTTCGAGGATAAAGTGAAAAAAACGTGCAAAAGCGCGGCTGGTCAAAACGCTTGAGCGTCCGTAGACTCGTCCTCGAGCTTTCTCCCTGTCTTCTTCCCGTATCCCCCATCCCCCCCCCGTCCTCTCTTTCCCTACCACGCGCTCGCGGGAAGCTTCTGGCAGTGAGCCCGCAGTGAACCCTGCAGCGAATCCCGAGAGATGATCTACGAGCAAGCCGGCATCGGATTTTTCATCGCGCTCGTCACAGCGCTTCTTGCGACGCCCCTCGTCCGCCGTCTCTCTTTCTTTCTTGGCGCCGTCGATCTCCCGGATGAAAGAAAAGTCCATGACGCGCCGATGCCCCGCCTCGGCGGTCTCGCCATTTTTATGGGATTTCTTGGGGGGTTCGCGACGATCATCCCGTCGTTATCAAAGATCCACACCAATACCGCGTGGGCGCTCCTCCTTGGCGGGAGCATGGTGATCCTTACCGGATTTCTCGACGATCGCTTTGGGCTTCGGCCGCGACATAAGTTGCTCGGCGTCTTCATCGCGGCGCTGATTCTCGTCCTTTTTGATCTCCGAGTCAGTTTCATCACGATCCCTTTTTCGGACTCCATCCAGGTTCAAGAGTGGCTGAGCATTGCCATTACGCTCTTTTGGATCGTCGGCGTGACCAACGCCGTCAACCTCATCGACGGCCTTGACGGCCTCGCCGCCGGCGTCTCCTCCATCGCGATCCTCACCATCATGATCCTCTCTTTCGTGATGGGAAATACGACGGTCTTCCTTCTCGGGGCCATCGTTCTTGGGAGCGCGCTCGGTTTCCTCTATTTCAATTTTTATCCCGCGCGCATTTTCATGGGCGATACGGGCGCGCTCTTTCTCGGCTTCTGCATCGCGACGCTCTCCATTCTCGGCTTCAAAAAGGCGACCCTCGTCTCCTTCATCGTGCCGCTTCTCATCATCGGCGTCCCATTCGTCGATACGATCTTCGCGATCATCCGGCGAAAGCTCAATAAGCAGCCCATCTCGGTCGCCGACAAAGGGCATCTTCACCACTGTCTTCTCCGCATGGGCTTCAGCCATCGGACTACCGTCTTCATCATCTATGGCGTCTCGCTTCTTTTCTCGGCGCTCGCCATCGTGCTTTCGCAGGCAGCGCTCTGGGTCACGGTGCTTGCTTCGATCTTCCTCTTGCTCGTGATCACGCTGCTCGGCGACCGGATCGGCATCATCCACACGAAGAAGCAGCCCGTCCTCAGCTTTGTCCGCTGGCTCTTCCAGTCGCATTCTTGAGCTGGTCTCGAGCGATCGCCGCATTGCGAAGAGGGGTCGGCTCGGGTAGCTTCCCTACACTCTCCAAATAGGGTTGTTATGAGCCTCCACCCCAATCTTCTGGCGGCGCTCCGGCGGATCAGTACGGGCGTCCCACCCAGCGGCGACGACGCCCTCGCGCTCGCCGATCTTCCGCTCGAATTCCTCCCCGAGCTCCGCGAGATCGCCTGTCAGCGGCGCGACATCTTTTATGGGCGGACGCTGACCTTTTCGCCAAAGGTCTTTCTTCCACTCACGAACCTCTGCCGAAATCGCTGCGATTATTGTTCGTTTCGACGCTCTCCGGGCGATCCGGGCGAATACACGATGACGCCCGACGATCTCCGGG
>JAAZAH010000066.1 GCA_012514415.1 Sandaracinaceae bacterium | reverse complement strand
TGAGACGCCCGGACTCTACGAATTCCTTCTCGCGCTCCTCGATCGCGACAAGATCCCGTATAGCTCCCACGGGCACGAATCGTCCGGCGATTGGGAGTGATTGAGCGATGACCAAATTTGACGACAAGAAAGTGCTGATCACCGGCGCGGCGAGCGGGATCGGCCGCTCCCTCGCCATCCTCTCCGCCAAAAAGGGCGCGAAGCTCGTCCTGACGGACATCAATCAGGAAGGCCTCGATGCGCTCGCTCGCGAGCTCGGCCCCGCGAAAGTCCTCGCGCATCGGGCATTCGACATCACCGATCGCGAAGCCGTCGCGGCGTTCGCTAGCGAGGTCCACGCCGCGCACGGTTCGGTGGACATCGTCGTGAATAACGCCGGCATCGCAATCTGGGGGACCATCGATCGCTTCCCGCATTCCGAATGGCGGCGCCTCATCGAGGTGAACCTCATGGGGCCCGTCCACGTGCTCGAGCTTTTTGTTCCGCCGATGATGGAGGCCCGGCGAGGAGGGCATATCGTCAATATTTCGTCGGCCGCTGGGCTCTTTGGGCTTCCTTGGCATGCCGCTTATTCGGCGACGAAATTCGGCCTTCACGGCATCTCGGAGGTCCTCCGTTTCGATCTTGAGCGGTATCGGATCAAGGTGAGTGTTGTCTTTCCCGGCGCGGTCGATACCGGGCTCGTCGAGACGGTCCGTGTCGTGGGCGCCGATCCGAACGAACCCTCCTATCGCAAGCTAAAACAACGCTTTCAGCGCCACGCCGTTACCCCTGACGTCGCGGCCGAGCGGATCGTCCGCGGCGTCGAGAAGAACCGCTACCATATTTTCACCTCGCCCGATATCGCGGTCGGAGATTTCTTCAAACGCCATTTTGAACTGCCGTATCGTGTGGTCATGAGGCATTTGAACCGAAGCTTCGAAAAGGTCGCGATCAACCAGAGGCTGATGGATCGATGAGCCGCACCATCCGCATTAAGCCGGGCACGCTTCGAGAGATCGGCCTTATCAACGGTCTCATCGCGCGCGTCCTCGGCCTCGCGACAGGTGGTCCCGCGCCCAACGTCTTCACGACGCTCGCCAAACACCGCCGTCTTTTTCGGCGCTGGCTCTTTTTTGCGAGCGGTCTGATGCCCTTTGGGAAGCTCAAGCGGAGAGAGACCGAGCTCGTCATTCTTGAGGTCGCGCGCCTCGAGGGCTGCACCTACGAATGGGTTCATCACGAGCGCCTCGCAAAAAAGGCTGGGGTGCGCGATGAGGAGATCCTCGCCCTCCGCGATGAAAAGCTCGGTTCCTTTTCGCACCGAGAGCGTGTCTTTCTTCAGGCGGCCCGCGAGCTCTTTACCGACCGCATCGTCTCCGAAACAACCATGAGCGAGCTCGAAGCCGTCGCCTCGGAGGCTGAAATCCTCGAAGTCTTGCTCCTCATCGGTCATTATCAGATGCTCGCCCGCGTCCTTAACACCGTGGGAACACCGCTCGACGGCCAACCGGTCGATTGAGCCGCCCGAGATTCATTGAAGTGTTGATCCCAAGATAGGCCCGGGGCTATGCTCGACGGGCCGGAGCCTCCCCACGGGTGGTGGCGACTTACGAATTTCGAGGAATCATGAAGACGAAGCTGTCTCCAAAACTCGCTGCGACTCCTAGGTTGTCCTTGGTCTTGCCCTTCCTTGGACTTTTTGTAGGAGGGATCCTCTTGAGCTCTTGCGCCAGCCGAGACCTTCGCAGCCTCAGGCCCTGCGTCGTCTCCGCCAATAGCGAGCAACTGAATATCCTCCCGGCGGAGGACATCGACCTTCTCTTCATGATCGACAACTCGGGTTCGATGCAGGAAGAGCAGGAGGCGCTCCAGCGCGAGATCGGCCGCATGGTCCAGACGCTCATCGACCAGGATGAGATCGACGCGCTCATCGCCACCTCTCCCGAGCTCGAGGGCGCCCGCGCCGTCAAAAGGCTCAGGGTCGGAGCGATCTCGAGCGACATCGGCGTCGCAGGCTTTGGCGCCGATCTGACGCCGCAGGAGGTCCAGCAATACCTTGAGAATCAGACCCTCAATAACTACGGCATCGTCAACTGCGGCATCAAACTCGATGGCGTCGGCGGCATCGAAGTGGACGCGGAGCGAGCGCGCCGGGGCGATATGGGCGTCATCAACCGCGTCTCCGTTGTTGCGAGCGTCCCGGATAGCAATGGCGATCCCGTCCCGTGCCCGGCTTCGTATCCCGACTTCCTCTTCTTCGACGTCGAGGAAGATCAGAACATCGGCGGGTTCGCTGCCGACGTTTCGTGCACGGCCATGCTCGGCATTACGGGATGCGGATTCGAGATGCAGCTCGAGTCGGTCCTTCTCGCCGTCACGCCGAGCGACTCCGAGGCCGTTGCGTTCGCTGAGGTTCATGGCGGAAGGGGCGTCGCCGATCTCCCCTATCCGGAGGGGAACGCGGGCTTTTTCCGCGAGGACGCCATCCTCGCGATCATCATGATCACCGATGAGGATGACTGCTCGACCGCTGAGCCCCACGTCTTCAAGGGGAATTCGGATGAGCTCGTCAGTCTGGACGATCCCATCCTTCAATCGACGGGTCAGCCCTTCCGCGTGAACACGCGCTGCACCGCGAAATACGTGAACAAGAAGGGTGAACCGACCGAGCCGCTTTACCCGATTGAGCGCTACGTCAATGGACTTCTTGCGGCAAAGCCCGCGAATCGACTCATCTTCGCGGGTATCGTTGGCGTTCCGAACGACGGCAGCGTGAACGCGGACGAGCAGATCCAGGGCGTCGAGGGCTTTGACTCGATCCTCTCGCATCCTGAGATGCAGGTTCGCGAGCATGTGCGCGACGAGGGTGGAGTGCTCGTCTGGGATACGATCCCCGGAGAGACGACGAGCGATTTCGTCGTCCCGGCGTGTTATCGCTGCCTCGATAGCAATGGTAGCGAGCGCGATATCGAGCACTTCCAAGAGTGCAATAACGCGGGAGACGACCTTCAGTACGCCGTTCCGGCCGACCGTATCGTCCGTGTGGCGCGAGGCCTCCGCGAGGCGGGCGCCATCGCCCTGGTTCAGACGATCTGCACGGATGATTTCAGTGACGCCGTCACGAATATCCTGAAGGCGATCATCCAGCAGACCAAGCCGAGCTGCTTGCGCCGTGCGCTCAACCGCGACGCGCTTGGACAGGTCCCGTGCAATTTCTTCGAGACGCTCCCCGAGGGCATGAAGTGCGAGGATCTTGCCGACGAGGGTCGCGATCCCGAGCCGTACTCGGTGAGCGAGGATGGCATCGAAACCTGCCGTCTTCTCCAGCTCGTGCCGACCGAGGACGAGCGCGCTGCCGGACAATACCCGCAGGGGCAGGGCTGGTTCTACGATGACTACACCGTCGAGACCATCGAGGAGCAATGCGCTCATCTCGACGTGAAGGCGGCCGTCCGCCTCGCCAACATCACGCCGACGCCGGGCGCACAGGTCCGCATTGACTGCCTCCAGCCGACGCAGGCCGAAAAGAATGTGAACTCGCCGTGCGCGAATGACGCCGCCTGCACGTTCGACGATCCAGACCAGCTCGAGCAATTTCTCGTCGACTGGAACCTCTCGAGCGAACGCTATTCGGTGGGCGGAGAGCAGCCGATGTTCTGCGATCTCGAGTCGAACACCTGCCAGATCGGCTGCGAGTCTTCTTCGGATTGTCCGGGAAGCATGACGTGCGTCGGTGAGGGCCGAAAGCTCTGCATCGATCCGACGTGCTCGGTCCGCTGAGTAGGCCGCGCGCTCGGGCGCGATCGGCAGGGTGAAAAAAGACGGCGACCTTCGGGTGGCCGTCTTTTTTTGCGCTACCCAAAATTCCAGTTTCTCTCCGAGTCCGGTCTAGGATGAGGCGCAAAATTAGGATATCGTCATGCGCATGAACCGAGCTGGCTTCGACCTAGGAGCTGCGGGGGGCAGAACCATCAAGCTTCTCCCCCTCGCGATTTTCTTTGTCTTCTTTGCGGCATGCTTCCCTTTTTCGGGCGACTTGCCCCACGAGAAGCTCGACGCTGCCGAACCGATTGACGGTCCGCCTTGCGGGATGGAGCCGGGGATCTTGCCGTGCAAGCCGCCGCTTTCAACATCGAGCCCCGAGGATCCCATCACGGCGACCTTTGCCATCACCGACGTGATCCTCGATCAGACGAATCTCGATCCGCCCGTCGGCCTGGATCTCGATGGAATCGATAGCTCCCCGGGATCAGCCAATGAAGGTCAGGGCGAGTGTGGGGCGACCGAAGGTGCCCTTGATGCCAAATACGGAATTGACAATGTCATTGGGCTCAAGCTCTGGCCCGATCTCTCGGCCGCGCTCAAGATCGAGTGCGAGGTCGAGCGCACGCATAAGCGCGGTGTCGGCACACTACTCATCCATATCAGCGGCTGGAACGCCGATAAGGACGATGCCGAGGTCACGGTGACGGTCGTGTCGTCCATCGCCGGCTTCCATCGACCCAACTGGAGGACCGAGGCGGATGCTGCGAATGCAGCGAAGGACTGGCAGTTCCTCATCGCCAACACCGGCACCGAGGAAGCGCCCGGATACGATCTTCCCTTCGTCGTCGATGCGGATGGCAATCCGATTGAAGAGGAGCCCTGCTGGAAGCCCGGGCTCTCAACTCAGGATTGGTTCTTTGCGAACCCGCGCTCTTTCGAAGGGCATTTCCCGCGGGTCCGGACCACGCGCGCGTACATCTCCGATTATCGCCTCGTGGTGCCTCTCGACGTGAGAGCGCCGATCGAGCTCGTCACCGATCGCCGAAGTGTCACCATCCCTCTGGTGGGAGGTTACCTCGTCGCCGACATTGTCGATGAGGCCACGCGTCTTGACAATGCCTTCATCGCAGGGCGCTTCCGCGTCTCCGATCTCGCCGTCGCTGGAAAGGCGATCGGCTTCTGTGACGCGTCCCATGCGCAGACGTATTCGCTCTACGCCGATCTCTTCCGTGACGTGCCCGAAAGCTTCCTCGAAGGGAATCCCGTCATCAGCAATGTGGACTGCACGAGCGATGGCGAGGATGATCTCCTTGGCGGCGCTGTCTCCATTGGTGTCGGCTTTGCGGGCGTCCGCGTCAACTACGCAGGACTACCGCCCAACGGTGTCGAGGTCTATACCGGTCCGGAAGGCGATGGGGATCCGCTGCCCTATGGCGCTGCGCTCTATCACGAGGCGACGGATAGCGACTGGCGGCTTCCCGACGCCTGCGAGCTCGCAGCGCTCTTCAACAACCCGGCGATGGCGCTCCCCCCAGCCGAATGTGCCGGCGACTATACCTACGAGCCGGGCGCTCATTGCTCCTCGCCGTGAGCCAGTTAGGGCTCCCGAAGGGGTGAGCCGCGAAGGAAAGAGAAAATGAAGAGAGACTTGGCGTTCATTCTCAGAGTGTTCTCGGTCGCCATGTTTGTGGCGCTGACTGCGTGCTCCGACGAAACCGATGACGATTGTGAGATCCCGCTCTGTGAGGGCGAGGATTGCGAGCCGCAGGAGCTCGATGAGAACGGATGCCCGATTCCGCCTGACGGGGAGCCGATCGTCGATTCGATTTACGTTGGAAAGCCTTGCGTCACACACGCGGACTGCGGCTCGGACAGCCCCTTCGTCTGCACGGCGGCGTTCCTCAACTTTGGCTCGTTGACCTCGATCGTCCCCGCCGCGTATTGCACGCTCGAGGCCGCGTGCGAAAGCGACGATGACTGCGGTGACGGCGCGGGCTGCTATCGTCCCTTTAACGGCGTGGATGCCGGCGCTCTGACCG
>JAAZAH010000065.1 GCA_012514415.1 Sandaracinaceae bacterium | reverse complement strand
GTGCGCGCTCCATCGCCGAAGCGGCGAAGGGCCAGCGGCGCCGTCACCGCTTGGACCGAAAGACGAGTTCGCTCAGCCCCCACCCTTTGGAGAATTCCCACTGGAAGGACTCCCGGAATTGCTGTTCGGCGCGCGCACAAGCTTACCAACCTTGAGCCTACGCGCGACGGCTTCGTGCTGGCGAGCCTTATATGCCGCGTGGTTCGCCGCGCCACGTTGGTTCATCCGCGCCGTCTCCGAATCCAGAATCTGAAACTCCGTTTGCACGAAGATCACGCGTCCAAGCGCGAGCGCTTGGGGCGGCGCGTGAACGAGGATGCTCTCCGGAAGGCGGACGGGCATATCGACGACGAAATGCACGACCCGATAGTCCCTCGCCGAGAAAACATTCTCGACCACCTCGCCCTCCTCGTCATCGGGCTCAAAGTTTTGTAGCTGCTCGTAAAGCGCGGCGAGATGCGGCTGCGCTTCGCAAAAGGCCTCAAGCGAGAGCAGTGAATTTGTGCTCTGACCGGGCACGGTGAAGTTGAACGGTACGACTTCGTTCTGGAGGTAGTTCAGGACGCGGAGAATGTCCTCACGCTTCTCGGTCACAACTCGGAAGCGAAGCTTATCGTAGATCTGCGCTGCCGTGACGTCCGGCTTCGAGAGGAGCTTCGTATAGAGCGAATCCTTATTCTTACGCCCGCCGATGAATTCGAGGATGGGTGCCCCGCGCCTCAGCGCTTCGCCCACAACGCGATAGACCTTTCGCTCGACGAGGTGAAAGACCTCTTCATCCGAAGTCGGGAGCATAAAAAGAAGCTCGCGCGATTCGAGATGCTGGATGATTTGCATCACCTTGAGGATGGCGCACGCGCAGAGCTGACGATGTCCCTTTCCGCTCGCGAGCTTAAGAAGCCCGACGAGATCCATCTCGGCGATGGCCGCAGGAATCGGAAAGTCAAAATGCCGCTTCAGGTAGTCGATCGCCTCGGCTTTAACGTTCTCGACGCGCTGCATGTCGGCGGGATCGTCGAGGTCGATCTCCTGCGCGCTCAAAAAGCGCCGAATCTTTTCTTCGGAATCGAAATGCAGTCGATACCAATCGATGACGGATCCGCCCTCAAGAAACAGTCGGATGCCCTCGAGATCGGCGAGATCGATGGCGTCGAGACCCGGAAAATCCGAATCCCCGCTCACTTTTGCCCGCGCCTTCTCGTCAAGTTCAACACCACTCATAGGCCATGGATCTGAATGCAGCCTTGCGCAGTCTAGCTCAGATCCAGCAGCGCTTCACGAGCTGGGGCGCGATGCCCGAAGGCGAAGTGAATCAGCCCTCTTTCGAGAGCTCTCCGCCAAGCCCTGAGTCGCCCGACTTCGTGTGTTCGTGTCGGCCAAGGCTAAGCGTACCAAAAAAGACAAGGCCCGAGGCCATCACGGACGCAAGCTGACCGAGCGCCATGCCCTCCGCTCCCGAGAGGATGAAGGCGATGCTGAGTGCGGCGAAGAGCGTAATCGTATGCATTGGAAACCGTCTGCTTATCAGGATATATCGCACGTTATCCTACATCGGCTGCGGACCGCACGTTTTCTACCAAAAGCGGCCTCGCGTGTCCACGTAAAAAATCCCGGACGCCTCGAATGGGGCTTGTTTTACGCCATTTCCATCGGGAGATGTGGAGCGGCGACGCGCCGAACGCCCCAGAAGGTGAGATCGGGATCACTCGCTCGAGGCTTTCACGCGCTTTAGGATGCGATCTCGGGCGGCTTCTGCCAGACTCCTAAACCTGGGTCCACATGGATCTCCTCTTCCCTACTTTTCCCTTCGCCTCTCGGTAGATCGATGAAAGAACACGTCACCCCGCTCGGCCCCGAAGACGTCAAACCCATCCCGCCCAAACTGGTGCCCTTCATCCGGAAGGTCATGAAGTACGCTTCGCGCTTCAACGTCTGGATCTACGAAAAAACCAACGGAAGGCTCGGCGGGAAATTTATCATCGGCGGCGCGCCCGTCTGCCTCGTCTCGTATACGGGCCGGAAATCTGGGAAGCGTTTCACAACGCCGCTCATCCATATCCCGTATCAAGAAGGGGTGCTTCTCGTCGCCTCGCAGGGCGGCATGGATACGCATCCGCTCTGGTACAAAAACATGCTCGCGAACCCGATCATCGAGGTCAACGAATTTGGCCGGATTCGCTCGATGCGGGTGAGGCAGGCGAGTGCCGAAGAGAAGATCGCGCTCTGGCCGACTGTCCGTGCCATCCATCCCGACTTCGATGAATATCAGGCGCGGACCGAGCGGGATATCCCCGTGATGATCTGCCGGCCTATCAGCGCGAGCTGAGCGCCAGAGCGTGACCTAGAATCCGTGTCCAAGGATGGCACCGCATAAAGGGCCATGGGGAGGGCGCGACGGCGAATCGATGCCGAGCATCGCCCGAAGCGCTACCAAGGAGGAGCAACGTTTCCCATGGTGGGCTTCCCTCAGTTTCGTTGACACTGTTTTATGCGGCGCACGCCGCGTTATGATTCGCCTCGGCCGAAGCAGGGCTGAGATATCCGATAACCGAGTGGAGCCGCTCTCGACTTTCGAACACCTCGATATAGTCGAAGAGCGCGGCTCGGAGCTCGGCGTTCGAGGCCCAAGTTCTTCGCCGGATGAGCTCGGTCTTGCGCGTGCTGAAGAAAGACTCCGCAACCGCATTATCCCAGCAATCGCCTTTGCGGCTCATGCTGACCTCGATGCCGGATTCGGCGAGGGCACTTTGATAAGCGTAGCTCGTATATTGGCAGCCGCGATCCGAGTGGTGCAGCAGGCCTTTCGGGGGCCGGCGATGGAGTTTTGCGATGGCGAGAGCTCGCAGCGGGAGCTCGGTTGATATGGCGGTGTCGACCGACCAGCCGACCACAGCGCGTGAGAAGAGAACAAGGATAACCGCGAGGTAGCTGAACCCCGCGGCCGTGCGGATGTACGTGATCTCGGTGACCCAGCGTTGATTCCGGAACGCGTCAACAACTTTGAGACACCGACGTATTGATTCTTATGAAGGTTCGTGAGCAGCATCCACCGCGCCGCGGCTGAACGTTTTGACTCCGGGGAGGGCGGTGGAGGGCGGCGCGGAGCTTTCGCGCCGTGACGACTCCTCGAGAGTCGCCACGGCATCGCAAGCCTGAAGAAGCTCCTCGACGCGTACGATGTCATCATCGGCGAGGAGCGGATTGATGTGAACACCCTTCGGCGGACGCCTGACTTTCGGAGCACCACGAACAAAGCGCTCAGGATGAGCAGCGTACGCAGCGGCTAGAGCCCGCTCGCGAACCGCAGCTTTCTCCTCCACACGGCCGAAGTAGACGTCAGCCGGCGTGAACAACGCGAGCCCGTGATGACGATGCACTTCGTTATACCAAGCGAAGAACTCGGCCATCCACTGGCGCGCATGCGCCACGTCGACGAAGCGCCCAGGGTAGTCGGGCTGCGATTTCGTCGTCTTGAACATCGACTCGGAGAACGCGTTATCGTTCGACACCCGCGGCCGAGAGTGGTTCGTCTCGACACCGAGCGAGGACAGCAGCTCGATGAACCCGTGCGCACGCATCGGCGCTCCTCGATCCTGATGCACCCGAAGCGTATTGGGCGCGATATCATAACGCTCGATCGCCTCCGCAAAGTAAGGCCCCGACGGATCACCTCGTCGCCGTTCGCGGCGTCGCACCGCATCTGAGCACGCTCCTCTTGGGCGCGCTCGTCACGACGTCACGCGGCGATGAGGTGATCCGTCGGGGCCTTACACAAAGAGGACATCGGCGAGCGGATGCCGTAGACCGCGGGCGGCGCGAGCATCGGGGACCGAGGCGAGGAGGGCGAGGAGGCGCGAATAAGCGCGAATAAGCGTCAGACGGCACGAGAAGAGCTTTCGGTGGCGCCGGGAGCCCTTCTCCCAGCACCTACCTTGGATCGTTTCTCGGATCCGC
>JAAZAH010000064.1 GCA_012514415.1 Sandaracinaceae bacterium | reverse complement strand
TCCCTCGAATCGGGAGCGACTCGAGGCACTCGTCGAGCGCTCAAACCATCCCGTCTTCAAATTCCTCCTGAGCCTTGGCGCGCCCATCGAGCATCGCGATCCCGAACCCATCGATCCTCTGAACCCGCAGCCCCATCGCGGTCTCAAGCGGCTCTGGCTCAAGGCCGCAGGCGCGCTCCCCGACGATCCCATCATCCATGCGGCTGTGATGACCTACGCCACCGATATGGGCCTCCTCGATAACTGCATTCAATGGCACGGGCGCACTTGGTTCGATCCCGGCCTCCAAATCGCGAGCATCGATCACGCGATCTGGTTCCATCAGAAGGTGAAGCTTGATGATTTTCACCTCTACCAAATGGAGAGCCCCACGTCGTCGGGAAGTCGCGGCTTCAACCTAGGGCGCATCTATTCGCGGGATGGAAAGCTCATAGCGAGCGTCGCCCAAGAGAGTCTGATGCGCCTCCGTACACCGAAATGAGCGCAGCGAATCTCTCGTCTCAATGCGCAATCCGTCCGAAGCGTTCCAAGGAGTGTTGAATGTCTCAGAAAATCGGTCTCGCTGCGTTCTGGAAACAATACGATCGAAAGACCTATCTCAAGGCGGCCATCCTCGCGGATAAGCTCGGCTACGAGAGCTTTTGGGTTCCCGAAGCGTGGGGGTATGAGCAGTTCAGTCTGCTCACCGAGATGGCCGTTCACACCAAACGTATCAAGCTCGGCACCGGCATCACGAATGTCTTCAGTCGAAGCCCCGCCCTCATCGCAATGCAGGCGGCGACCCTCGATGAGATCAGCGGCGGGCGCGTCATCCTCGGCATCGGGACGAGCGGAAAGCGCGTGATTGAAGGGCTCCATGGGCGGCCGTTCGAAAAGCCGCTCACACAGGTTCGCGATGTGATCCGCGCCGTACGCACGCTCCTCGCCGGCGGAAAGCTCAGCGAAGCGGGCATGAAGCTACACGATTATCGCCCCTTCGCCCTCGAGATCGAGCCCGTCCGTGAGCATATCCCTATCTTTGTGGCGGCGATTAAACCGAACGCAATCCGCTCCATCGGCGAGATGGCCGATGGATGGATGCCAATTTTCTACCCCTATCAAGAGATCGTTCGCGGACGGGAGTACATCGCCGAAGGCGCGCGGAAGGTCGGGCGCGATCCGGATGAAATCGTCACAGCGCCCTTTACCACGCTCATCCCCATGCCCGGCCGAAAAGCGGCCGAGAAGGCGCGCGAGCTCATTGCCTTCTATGTGGGCGGAATGGGCGATTATTATTACGAGCTACTCGCGGGCTTTGGCTATAAGGAGGAGTGCGATGAAATCGCGCGCCTCTACCGCGATAAATCGACGCGCGCTCAAGCCGAAGCCGCCGTCACCGATGAGATGATCGACGCGCTCACCATCTCCGGCAACCCGCTCCACTGTCGGCGCGAGCTAAGGAGAAGGGAGCAATACGGCTTCCAGCATCCGGTGCTGGGTCTTCCGTCCGGAGCACCTTGGCCGCTCATCGCCGCGTTTATCGCGATGAACGCACCGACGCGTTTTCCCTGAAGCACCCCCCGGAGCGCAGCCGCCCCGTTCAGCGCGGCAGACGCTCGAGCAGAGTGGGAAGCTCTTCGGGATAGACGGGGGCGATGAGGCAAGCATCCGCCCCTTCATCCAAAAGGTATCCAATTTGATACGCTTGACCGCGCTCCGCGATAAAGACGATCGCCGCCTCTGCCGTAGCGATCGCGCGGATCCTTTGGAAACGGCGAATGCTGCTCGCGCGATCTTCAAGGACGTGAAAGAAGATCAACCGGGCGTTCTTAAGCGCTGCCTCGCCGCCGCGAAGCGAGACGATTTCAACGGGATGCTCAGGAGCCGTCTCGCGGAAGACGTCGCGCACGGTCTCCGCGAAGCGCTCGAGCGCGGGAAAATCATCGCCTACAATGACAACCGACGACGCCTCGCCCGACGGTCTCTCGATTTCACCCGATGGTTCGGCGGGCTCAGGCTTCGTCTCCGGAAAAAGCTCGGCGAGAACATCTCTCTTGAAGTATTCGTAGACAAGCGCTTGGAGCTCATCGCGCGTAAGCCCAATCGCTTTTCCGAGCTCAAGAAGGGCGTAGCGCTCCGAGCGATGAAACTCTCCATCGCTCGATACCGCACCAATCGCCGCCTTCGCGATGAGGAGCGCGCTTCTTCGATCGCCCACCGAGCGGAAGGCGATCGCGCCGCTCGCGAGCTCGCGCCGATATCGTGCGGCTTCGTCCACCGAGATTCCCGCGCGCACACGCACCGCTTCGACGAAGGCGTTCTCACCGGCGTCGAGCTTGCCGTCGGCGTAGGCCATGAGGAGGAGGTTGGTATAGAGCGCCTTTTGTGTCTCGGGATCCATCGGCATCGTCCGTTTCTATCGCCTGAGCCCGTGGTTTGGCGATAACAATCCGCCGAAGACGGCGAGGTCGCTACGAGCGCGCCGCACGCGCCCGGCGGGACCGACGAGCGTCAGAACCCGCAGACGACGCCGCCGAGAGCCTCGCTCTCATCCTCGCCGAAGGGACAGTCGTCGATTCCATCGCAGACCAGCGACCGGGGAATGCGCGTGCCGTCGTTGCAAATGAACGGACAGTTCGCGCGTCGCTCATCCGAGCCGTCGGCACATTCTCGAACGCCTTGGCAGAGCGTCCAAGCCGGGAGGTTCTGTCCATCGCAATAATGCGTCGCGGGCCACTCTCCCACGGTCGCATCCGGGCGAAGGTGGCGCGTGCATCGTGCGGGATCCTCATCCTCCGGGAGCGCCGTGCCCGCGCACTCGAAATCGGGATAGGGGATCCCATCGCAGCAGTCGATCGCTCCATCGCACCAAAAGAGCGACGGGATAAGCGTGTCACCGCAAAGGAGTGCGTCGGCGCCCGACGGACAGTCTCGCTCATCGCCCCCATCCGGCCCGCACTGGGCGTGACCGTCACAAATCATCCATCGCGGAATGACCGTACCGTTATCGCAGAGGAAACACTCCTGCTCATCGGAGCCGTCCGCACAATCGGGAAAACCATCGCAGACATAGGCGGCCGAGATCATCTCATCGCTATCGCCGCAAAACATGCATTCATCCTCATCGAGAACGCGTCCATTGAGGCTCTCGATCGGGGGGCAGTCCGGGACGCCGTCGCAAAGAAAAGCTCGGGGAATCAGCGTTGGAAAATCCGGATCGTCAAAGCAGCTCACGTTTTCACAATCGGCTTCGTCTTCACCGCCAAAGCATTCGACGATTCCATTGCAAACGGCGTCCCGAGGGATGGTATCGGTGCCGCTGATCGCCCCCGAAGGACAGCGATAGCCTGGACGATTGTCAGCCCCCGGCCATTCATCGCTATCGGGCGAATAGCAGCGGAGGTCCATCGCACAAGCCATTTCGTTTGGACAATCCGCGTCGGTTTCACAGGCGAAGATCCCCTCGGGGATCGTGACGCAGGCCGAGAAGAGGAAAGCGAGTTGCAAGGATAAAGCGGCGCGTAACATTCAGAACTCTCCGCGGAGCTCGAAGCCCAAGGGACCGAAAGAAACCTCGACAGGCCGCGCATCGGCTTTGCTTCGCGAGGTGGCGATCATCAAAATCCCGCCTGTGATCACACCTGCGCCGACGAGGAGCGCACCCACCCCGCCTCCGGTGAAGCCATCGGCGTGATGTGCGCTCGCGAGATCGCGATAATAGGTGCCGGGGAGCGCGTTTTCGATGTCGCTCCGTTTGTTTTGTCCGACCGCCACGAGGATCGCGCCTGTCGCCAAGGCCGCACCGCCTACCCCAAGAAGGATAAAGCCCGCCGTTCGCTTGCCTGAGCTCTTGCTGCTCCGAACGCCGGGATCGTCGACGAGAAGGTCGCCGGACACGGTATGCGGCTCGCTCGGCTCGTCGTCGAAGCCGATTTCCTCGATGGGGCCGAGAAGCTCGAGCTCGACGGCTTCTTGATCGCTCACAGGCTCCTGCGCTTCTTTTTCTCTCTCTTTGCCCTGTTCGGCGGCCTCGCGGGAGCGCGCGACAGCCTCCTCGAGAATCCGGATGCGTGCGAGAACCCCGGGGCGCTCGGGTGAATCGGGCACGGCCGCGAGGTATCTCCGAAACGCATCGAGCGCGACCTCATCCCGCCTGAGGCGATCGGCAACTGTGCCGATATTGAAAAGAAGCGCGGGCCGACCGCTCAGCCGATAGCTCCCTTGGAAATAACGAAGTGCTGCCTCGAAGCGGCCTTGATCGAAGGCGATGCGGCCGGCTTCATAAAGCGCACGCGCCTCGGCATCAGTATCAGGGACATCCTCGGCCCGAGCGGATGCGCTGAGGCTAAGCAGGCTCACGCAGAAGAGCGCGAGAGAAAGAGTGCGAAGCGAAGGCATGGTGAGACACAGGAGAAAATGTTGGCTGAGAGACGGGCGAAGCGAACGCTGAAGTCCGCACTCCCTTAGGAAGCTCAATCTCCCCATCGGACGCCACTTCCCCTCTTCCTATTCAAATCCATCAGGTTGGGCTTGGAGGCGGGTTTCATCTCGTTATAGTCCACCCCTCGGGGGATGACCATCGGGCACCAAGGAAACCCGGAGGAAAATCACCGGCCCCACAATCCGGGGGGTTCAAGCAAGGTTCATCGATTCGTCCGGCAATGTCCGCATCCGCATCAACGCGCAAGGTGCGTCCCAGAGGCGAGTTGACCGAAGCGCATCCACGCATTCGCATTTTCTTTTCTACCAATTCCTGTTAGCTGATCCCTGTGCCCTCCTCGCAGTCTCGGACTTTCTGGCAATTTCCTTACGAGCTCCCACGAAACGCTTTCAGCGCGCGTGACGCGGCGCGCGCAGGCGATATTTGGCGCGCATTTCAGGATATCGCCGTCGGCTCGTCCTCGCGCGCGGGGTGGCCGCCGCGAAGGCTCCGGGAGATCGGCTCCTCCTTCGTGGTTCGGTCACAATACGTCGTTCACCACCAGGAGACGGCTTTTGGCGAGCAGCTTAGGGGCGAAAGTTGGGTCATCAATTTCCGAAGGGAAACGCTCTCTGCGCGCGGTGTCCGGCTTCTACATGGCGAGGAGCCCGTCGCTTCGGGTGTGCAAGAGTGGGTGCATATCAACCTGGAGGGACGCGCATGCCGCGCGCCTTCTCCGCTCGTTCAAGGGCTTGCCGTGCATCCCGACGGTCCCGAGCTGCCCTCGCTTCCGGAGTTTGAGACCTTCGAGGATGGTGAGAGCTTCGAGACGTCCATTCAGGTTCAGTTCGTCCAGATGGATCCTCTCGATCACGTCAACCACCCTGCGTACATCGACTTCGTCGACGAATCGCTCGCGCGATGGCTTTATGAAAAGGGCATCGCCCCGCTCGAGATCGCACCCGTTGCTGAGAGCGCTACCTTCTACGTCCCGATCAAGGCGCCCTCCATCGCGCGCATAAAGACGACGCTCATTGGATTCACACCAAGGGGTGATGCCGTCTTCGATCATGAAGTCGGGACCGATGAAGAACCACGATGCACCAAACTGCGCACTTTCCGGAGGCTCGCCACTGAAAATGAGCGCCTCCAATCGCTCAGGAGATAAGGAAATGAAGCCGATGTCCCCTCCATCCCCGGCACCCGAAAAAGCCTCGGTTCGCGGCAACGCGAGGAAGGGCGGACTCGCCGCCAAACTTCAACCAAGGATCGAGCGCGCGGTGCTTCGCGCGGTCCTCGCAACGCCTCCGAAAATTGCTGCGCTGCAAAAGCCGCATCGCGTCGATGGCGATCCCCTTTGTCCGCAGATTCAGCTCTTCCTGAAGCTTCTGAACGGCGTCCCCCGCCCAAGCCTTGCGGATGTTCCGCTCGAAGATGCCCGCGCTCAATACGAGATGATCTGCGCGCTCACGGATGGCGAACGCCCCGAAGTGCCTTATCTCCGCGAGGCATCCATCCCCGGGGCCGAGTCGGAGCTCACCGTGCGCATCTACGGCCCAGAGGCGAAGCCTTCAAGGCCGCTTCCCGCGCTCGTCTACTATCACGGCGGAGGTTTCGTCATCGGTAGCCGCAATGTCGTTGACGCCTTCTGTCGCCGCGTCGCCCTCGGTGCTCGCTGTCTCGTCTTCAACGTCGAATATCGCCTCGCGCCCGAGCATCCCTTCCCGGCAGCGGTTGTCGATTGCACGGCGGCGTTCGATTACATCCATGCGAATGCGGCGGCGCTCGGGGTGGATCCGGATCGAATCGCCGTTGGGGGTGATAGTGCCGGGGGGAACCTCGCGACAGTCGTTTCCATCGCGCGACGCGACGCCGACAAGCCAGGCCCCTGCCATCAGATGCTCTATTATCCGGTAACGCAGCCGAGCTTCGAGAGCGAATCCCACCGACTCTTCGCTGACGGATATTTCCTCGATCGCAAGGTCATGGACTTCTTCATGTCGAGCTATGGTGCGAGCGGCACAAACGATCCGCGCTCGGCGCCGATGCTTTACTCTGATCTCTCGAAGCTCCCGCCCGCGCAGGTGTTGACCGCGGGTTTCGATCCGCTGAGGGATGAAGGCCGCGAGTACGCCGAGCGTCTAAGGGATGCCGGCAACGCCGTCGAGTACGTGAACGAGGGAAGGCTCATCCACGGCTTCGTCGCAATGAACTTCTCAAAGATTGCGCGCGAGGCCAATCAGCGCGCAATACGCCGTTTGGGCGCGGCGCTCGAAGCCTGAGCGCCGAACCTCACGGCCAAAGGAAAGGGATTCATGAGAGAAGGCAGAAAGAGTTTTACCGCCGCGATCGTCAGCCTCGCCCGCGGTTTCGGGCTTAAAGGCGAAATCATCGATCCCCATGCCGAGACCCTCCTCGGCCGACCTCTTGGCACCGTCCTCACCCTTCATCGACGTGCGCTCAGCCTCACGCCTCTCGCGCATCAAGCTGCGCGCTGGCTCAGCTTTGGTTTTGCGGACCACCTCGCGCTCCGCACCTTCGTCATCGATCGGCTTGTCGAGCGTGGAAGAGAAGAGGGCATCACGCAATGCGTCCTCTTAGGAGCAGGCCTTGATGCGCGCGCCTATCGGCTCGAAGCACTGCGCGGGGCGCGCGTCTTCGAGGTCGATCACCCAGCGACGCAGAGCGATAAGCTCGAGCGCGCGGAGGCGCTCCCCCCGCCTCTCGCCGAGATCGTCCATATCGCCGTCGATTTCGGAAAAGACGATCTCGTCGGATCGCTGATTCGCGGAGGGTTCGATCCGAGCGAGCGCTCCATCATCGTTTGGGAGGGCGTCACGATGTACCTCCCCATCGAGGCGATCCGTGGAAGCCTCGCGGCGATCGAAGAGCTCGCCGCCGAAGGCTCCCTATTGACTTTGAGCTATTCGGTGCCGAATCCCGCCGGAAGCCGCGTCGGCGAGTACATCCGCGATGGCCTCTTTCGACTCATCGAGGAGCCGATGGTCTCGTATTTCACGCGCGATGAGCTCGCTGCGCTTCTTCGGGAGTACGGCTTCGAAGTCTTCCGCGATGGCAACTCGAGGGACTTCGCTGTCGACGCCGGTCTTCACAATCCACTCGGAACGATTTTTCTCGGCGAACGCGTCGCTATGGCGAAAAAGCTCCCCGCGCCCCACGATCGATAGAGAATGTGTACGATCATCGTCGCTCATCAGCTCCACCCCGAGGCCGATCTCATCGTCGCGGCCAATCGCGATGAATTTTACTCGCGACGCGGCACCGCGCCTTCGTTGCTCACGAGTGCGACGCCGACCTCTCCGAGGATCATCGCTGGGCTCGACTCCGAGCGAGGCGGCACTTGGATGGGCGCCACCGAGCACGGCCTTTTCGCAGGCATCACGAACCAGCGCACATGGCGCGTTCCCGATCGCGAACTCGAATCGCGCGGGCGGATTGTGCGTCGGGTCCTCGAGTGCGGCGCCGTCCCCGAAGCGCTCGCCTATATGCGCGCGCTCGATCCTCGGAAGTACAACGACTTCAACCTCATCTTCGGCGACACGGAACATCTTTTCGTCGCTTACGGAAGGCGCGATTCATCGAAGGCCGAGATTCTCGAGCTTGAGCCCGGCCTTCATGTTCTCGCGAACGATCGGCTCTTCTCGCCCGAGTTTCCGAAATCGAAGATAGCGTATCGAGAGGCGAAAAAAGCCATCGCCCTTCCGCTCAGCGACGCGATGCGATCGCTGGGCGCGCTCCTCGGCTCGCATATCCTGCCCGAGGATCGGCTCATCCCTGCACCGCCCAAAGGGAGCCCGCTTTCCTTTGAGCTAGTGAAAAAACTCCAAACGATCTGCGTGCACACCTCCGCTTATGGCACGGTCTCGGCGTCTAGGGTCGTTGCGCATCAGGGTGCGCTTATCCGATACGATTATGCCGACGGTCCTCCGTGTAAGGCGGCGTTTGAGGATGTGCTCGGAGCACTCGAAGATGAAGGACTCGAAGAGGGGATGGTGGAGCAGGCTTAAAGCCTCGCCTTCCGGATGAGCTTCCCTCCCGCCATCCGCGAATCCTCTTCACCTCTGGAGTTGCCGAGCGCATCATCCTCGATGCGCGCAGCTTTCGCGACGCAGACGATTGGCCAGCTGGACCTCAAGGAACAAGGCTTGGTGCGGACGAAGCATGGGAGCTATCCGCGGATCGCACGGGAGACTTTCGGGAGGTTGAGGCGCTAAAACCCCAGCTCCTTGATCTCCTCTTCCGTAAACACCCGCGCGCGAGATTGAAAGGCTTTGCCTTCAGGTCCTTCGAGCGAGAAGGTCCCGCCTCCCCAAGCGTCGATCGCATCGAGGATGATCTGCGTATGCTTCCAAGTCTCGTACTGGGCCTTGCCGATATAGAAGGGGACGCCGCCGACATCGCCGAGATAGACATCCTGCGCACCGATCGTCAGCTCTCCCTCGAGATAGCAATTGGCGGCGCTATTGTCGCAGCATCCCCCGGATTGATGGAAGATCAGGTTGGGGCCGTGCTTCGCTTTGAGCAGCTCGATGAGCTCGAGCGCAGCCGGCGTGGCAACAACTTTTTCGACCATGGCTCAGCTCCCATCTCTCTATCGAGAGCTTCATTCCTCTCATTTGCGCGATCGCTCGCCTCTCCTCTCAAGACTCTCCGTTTAGCCATCGAGGAGAGGCGCCCCCCACCTTGCCATCAGAAGAAGCCGAGACGGTCCTCGCTATAGCTCACGAGCAGATTTTTCGTCTGCTGATAATGCGCGAGCATCATCAGGTGGTTCTCGCGCCCATAGCCGGACTCTTTATATCCACCGAAGGCCGCATGCGCCGGATACTGATGGTAGCAATTGGTCCATACGCGTCCGGCTTTGATGCCTCGTCCCATTCGATACGCGATATTGCCGCTTCGCGTCCAAACGCCCGCACCGAGGCCGTAAAGCGTATCATTCGAGATCTCGAGCGCCTCCGCCTCATCCTTGAAGGTCGTCACGGCAAGCACAGGGCCAAAGATCTCCTCTTGGAAGATGCGCATTTTATTGTGCCCCTTGAAGATCGTCGGCTGCACATAATAGCCGCCCTCGAGATCGCCCCCGTGCTTCGCTTGTTCGCCGCCGATGAGCACCTCGGCGCCTTCCTGTTTTCCGAGATCCAAATAGGAGAGGATCTTCTCAAGCTGCTCTTTGCTTGCCTGCGCTCCCATCATGCTCTCGGTATCGAGCGGGTTGATCTGCTTGATGGCCTTCACCCGCTCGAGCACGCGCTCCATGAGTTTTTCGTAGATCGACTCTTGGATGAGCGCGCGCGAAGGGCAGGTGCAGATCTCGCCTTGATTGAGTGCGAAGAGAACCAGCCCTTCGATCGCTTTATCGAGGAAAGCGTCATCCTTGTCCATGATGTCTTCAAAGAAGACGTTGGGGCTTTTTCCGCCGAGCTCCAGCGTCGCCGGGATGAGGTTATTTGCCGCCGCTTGCGCGATGACGCGACCGGTGCTCGTCGATCCGGTGAACGCGATCTTGGCGATGCGCTTGCTTTGAGCAAGCGGCATCCCGGCCTCACGCCCAAAGCCGTTCACGATGTTGAGAACACCTTTCGGTAGAAGGTCTGCGATGAGCTCGACGAAGACGAGGATCGAGATCGGCGTCGACTCGGCCGGCTTGATCACGATCGCGTTTCCTGCGGCGAGCGCCGGCGCAAGCTTCCAAGTTGCCATCAGAAGCGGGAAGTTCCACGGGATGATCTGCCCCACCACGCCGAGCGGCTCATGAAAATGATAAGCGACCGTCGTCGAGTCGAGTTCGCTGATGCCGCCCTCTTGGGCCCGAATCGCGCCAGCAAAATAGCGATAGTGATCGATACAGAGCGGGATATCGGCGTTGAGCGTCTCTCGGATTGCCTTTCCGTTATCGACCGTATCTGCATAGGAGAGAAGCTCGAGATTCTCCTCCATGCGATCGGCAATCTTGAGGAGAATGTTGCTGCGTTCGGTCACGCTCGTTTTTCCCCAAGCCTCAGCCGCCTCATGGGCCGCATCGAGCGCGGCCTCCATATCCTCGGCCGTGGAGCGCGCGGCCTGCGTATAGACCTTCCCGCTGATCGGCGTGACGACATCAAAATACTGGCCTTTGATCGGAGGCACGAATCTGCCTCCGATGAAATTATCGTAGCGGGACTTGTACGCGATCTTCGCATCGGCAGCGCCAGGCGGTGCATAGACGGTCATCTCGTCTCCTCCTTGAGCTCAAATGGCTCGATATATCGATGAGTTTCATTTCCAAGTTCGTGCGTTCCAAAGAGCGCCCCGATGAGGCCGCGAGGGCATCGGCTCGGCGTGGTTGAGGCGCTCACGGCACGCCTCGTGGCCACGTGGACGAGAAAACCATGCGGATGCCCGCAATCCCCCCAACGCTCCCTCTTCCCACACTATAGCGAGCCAAAGATGCGATTTAAAGCCCGCGCGCAATTTCGTTGCGGCCTCCTTTCGTCAAAAAGAAGCGCCCAACCGAATCCGCTCCCTTGTTAGAATCGATGGATGGACCCGAAGTTTTGGAAGAGCGCTGGGAGCGCGGTGAGATCGGCTTTCATGAAGGGCGCCCGAATCAACTCCTCGAAAAGCACATCGGCCTTTTCGAAGGGCGCCGCCGCGTACTTGTTCCGCTCTCCGGGAAGGCGGTTGACCTTCGCTTCCTCGCCGAGCGCGGCCTCGAGGTGGTCGGCGTCGAACTGGTCGAGGCAGCCGCACGCGCGTTCTTCGAAGAGCAAGCGCTCGAGATGAGCGAGCGGCGCGAGGGGGATTTCCTCGTGCTCGAAAGCGGCT
>JAAZAH010000063.1 GCA_012514415.1 Sandaracinaceae bacterium | reverse complement strand
GGCTTCGGCCAAAAAGCCGTGGACTTCTGAAAGCGAACGCCGTCATCTCAAGACGGGGTTCGCTTTTTTTATGTGCGTTGATGTGTAAAATACGAGTGTACTTTCGGAGCGTTTCACTTTAGACTCTCGTCCAGCTCTCGAAACTTGACGCGAACAAGGGAACTGTGCGGAGATAAGCCATGTTCAAGGAAATCCTCGAGGAAATCGTCGATGGCGTCGATGGGGGGCTCGCCGGGCTCGTGATGGGCTACGACGGGATCCCGCTCGATAACTACGTGGCCTCCGATCGGGAGGTTGAGATCGACACGGTGGGCATGGAGTTCAGTCAGATCCTTCAAAACATCCGCACGGCCGCCGAGATGCTCGAGGTGGGAACGGCCTCCGAAGTCGCCGTGCGCGCCGAGCGGCTCACGATGATCCTCCGCCTTCTGACGGATGATTATTTCGTGGCGATCGCGCTGGGCCCCGAAGCCAATGTCGGAAAGGCGCGCTTCCTCGTCCGAACGCGCGCGCATAAGCTTGCCGAGGCGCTTTCCTGAGATGAAGCTGCTCATCTTGAGCGGGCCGAACCTGAACCTCCTCGGCACGCGCGAGCCTGAGATTTACGGCAGCGAGACACTCGAGGATGTCGAGCGCTTCCTCCGCGAAGCTGCTTCCTCCCAAGGCATCGAGCTCGATTTCTTTCAGAGCAACTCCGAGGGAGCGCTCATCGACGCGCTCCACGCCGCGCGAAAAGATTGTGCGGGTGTCGTGTTTAATCCGGGCGCGTATACGCACACCTCGATCGCCCTACGCGATGCGATTAGCGCCATCCAGATCCCCGTCGTCGAGGTTCACCTAAGCAATGTCCACGCGCGCGAAGAGTTTCGGAAACGCTCCTATCTCGCGCCTGTCTGTATTGGAACCATCTCCGGATTCGGGACCACCAGCTATCGCCTTGGCGTCGATGCGCTGCTGGACTACCTGAAACGGAGACACTGAGGATCATCGCTCGGGAGGGCCGATGGTTCAGGGAGTAGATCTCGATGGAAATCGACCTCGAGCAGCTGAAGAGTCTTCTCAAAGCCTTCGATGAGCATTCGCTCACGGAACTTACGCTGAAGAAAGATGACGAGAAGATCATCATCCGGCGCGAGCCCGCGCAGGTTGCGGCGACGCATCCGGTCTCACCCCCCATCGTCACTTCGGCGACGAGCATGGCCGCGCCCGGAGCCGCTCCTCACGAGCAGGCAGCCGCCGAAGGCGAGGCGAAAGAGGAAGAAGGCGAATACATCACCTCTCCCTTCGTCGGCACCTTCTATCGCGCGCCGAGCCCGACGGCGAAACCCTTTGTCGAAAAGGGCGAGGCGGTCCAAAGCGGACAACCGCTTTGCATCGTCGAAGCAATGAAGCTGATGAACGAGATCGAGGCCGAATTCCCCTGCACCATCCTCGATATCCTTGTGGAGAATGGCAAGCCGGTCGAGTACGGCCAGAGGCTCTTCAAGATCAAGCGGGGCTGAGCGTGTTTCAGAAAGTCCTGATCGCGAACCGCGGAGAGATCGCGCTTCGCATCATCCGAGCGTGCCGGGAGCTCGGCATCCGCACGGTTTCGGTGCATAGCGAAGCCGATTCGCGGGCGCTCCACGTTCGCCTCGCCGACGAGTCGATTTGCATCGGGCCCGCGGATTCGGCGAAGAGCTACCTTCACATCCCGGCCCTCATTGCGGCGGCCGAGATCAGCGGAGCGGACGCCATCCATCCGGGATACGGATTTTTGAGCGAGGATGCGAATTTCGCAGCGCTTGTGCGTCGCGCAGGGCTCACCTTCATCGGCCCACGTCCGGAAGACATGCACCTATGGGGAGATAAGGTCCGGGCGCGCGCCAAGGCGAAGGAGCTTGGGCTTCCGCTCATGGAGGGAAGCGATGAGCTTGAGAGTGTCTCGATGGCGCTCGAGGAGGCGGAGCGGGTCGGCTACCCCATCATGCTCAAGGCCTCGGGCGGTGGCGGTGGGCGCGGAATGCGCATCATTCGCTCGCCTAAAGAGCTCGAAGAGGTCTTCCCCCGCGCCAAAAGCGAAGCCGGCGCGAGCTTCAAAAACGATGCGCTCTATCTCGAGCGCTACGTCGAAAAACCGCGGCATATCGAATGGCAGATCCTCGCCGATGGGAAGGGCAAGGTCTGGGTCCTCGGCGAACGTGAATGCTCCATTCAGCGCCGGCATCAGAAGGTCATCGAAGAATCGCCGAGCCCGGCCGTCTCGGATGCACTCCGCGAGGAGATGGCAGAAAAGATCACCGCGGCCATGCGCGACAGCGGCTATGTCTCGGCCGGGACGCTCGAGTTCCTCATGGATGAAGACGGCAATCTCTCGTTCATGGAGATGAATACCCGCATCCAAGTCGAACATCCTGTCACCGAGATGGTGCTCGGAATCGATCTCGTCGCTGAACAGATCCGCATCGCGGCTGGGGAGGCGCCGACGATCCCGGAGGTTCCGCTGCGGCCACGTGGGCACGCCATTGAATGCCGCATCAACGCCGAGGATCCCGTGACATTCGCACCTTGGCCGGGGCTCATCACGGATTTTCATCTACCGGGAGGCGCCGGCATCCGCGTCGACAGTGGCGTCTACGGCGGCTTCAAGGTGCCGCCCAACTACGACTCGCTCCTACTCAAGATCATCAGCCACGGAGCCAATCGCGATGAAGCGATTGCCCGGATGCGGCGAGCGCTCGAGGAAACGATCCTCGGTGGAATCCGAACCAACGTCCCGCTGCACAAAAAGATCCTTGAGGAAGAGGATTTCCGACGAGGCGACATCTCCACGCGCTTTTTGGAGAGGTGGTAGAACGCCGGCAGTGGCTTTTGGGTGGGGAGGGGGGTAGACTACCAGCCTAAGCGTGAATTGCTCAGGGGTAAACCAAACATTCTTATTCGGCGCTCGTCGCAATCCTAGGTACCCAGATGAAGGGTACTGGGGTGGGACGTTTTCTAGACTTCGTGGCAAGAGATGAGCCGCGTTGGTTTGGTCGATGCAGAAGGAATCGCCGCGCCAACCTTCAAACGCTGCAACTGCGTTCAGCTTCACTATCTCCGCATCAAGATCGATGAGCGATCAAGGGCTTTTGGCCTGCGCCCGATCCCCTCCTTCCGCTTCCGCCGAATCGCTGAGACTCTTTCTTTCTTCTCCGCAGCTTCCGATGGACACCGCATTCAAACACCGCTTCAAAAGAAAAACTCGTAAGCTCTTCAACAGCCCCGGCGCATTCATCGCGGATATGGCGCGTAATCGTGCCGAGCAAATTCAAGAGCGATATTG
>JAAZAH010000062.1 GCA_012514415.1 Sandaracinaceae bacterium | reverse complement strand
TCGAGGGGCGTTCCTTCGGCTCCATCGCCGAGGGTTTCGGCGCATTCACCCGCCCGCCAAGCCCCGCGGAGGTGGCCCTCCCTCTCCTGATGGCGCTCTGGTCGATCGCCGCTCGCGCCGCATTTCGACGCGCGGCATGGCGACGTGGGACGCGGCCCCGAAGTCTCTTCGGTCCCGAATCGCCTCTCGTACACTCCGCACTCGTCCTTTTGCTTGCCGGAGCGGCCGTCATACTCTTTCCGCGCATCGAGCTTGCGGCCTTTGGCGCACTTCTTCTCCTCGTCGCGCTCAGTCTTGAACGCAATCCCTCGTTTGAGCGCCCCCCTGCGCCAGGCGAATTCTCAATGGTCACGGCGCGCTATCTCCGCGAAGCAAGGGAGGCGGTCAAAAAGCTTCGGCTCGAGCCCATTCGCTTCTTCGATCCGCTCTGCTTCGTCGGCGCCCCCATCTTCCTCATCGCCGTCGCGCTCATCGTATATCTCGAGGCGTCCTCCGGTCTGCCGATCCGGAAACTATCGAGTTTTACAGCCTATCACGGCCTTTTTCTATTTGGTGCGCTCGCCCTTTCCACCGGAAAGGGTCGTCTCCCTCGCCTCCCGGAAGAACGCCTTCTCGATCTCCAACGCGAGGCCGGGAGGCTCCTCCTTCCGCTCGATTCACCGCATCCGCTCGCGCTTTCCCTCGCGATCCATCGGGACGGGGAAGGCGCACTTCAGGACGCGCGTCTAAGGGTTTATACGGAGGAGCGCCCGAACGGCCTCCTGCGCCTTGATATCGCCACCGCCGATCTCCCTGGTCCAGGCGGCTACACCTCCGCTGAGGTCTTGATCCTCGTGAGCCGCATCGGCTCGATCGCAGAGCGCGTCATCGCCGAGCGCTTCCCGTCCGTCCCCTATCAAGACGCCCCAGGCTCTCGGAGAGCGCGTGTCCTGCCGCTCGGGACGAGCCCCGAGCCGCTCATCGAGGCGATCGCGAGTGCCGCTCGCCCGACCGAGATCGCTTCCGCCGCTCGAATCTCGAGGCTCACCATGCAGCGGAGCGCGCTCGGCGGGCATTAAAAACGCTGGGAATGCAAGCTTCCGATGGCGTTTATGCTGTGTTACACCCGGAGCGCTCTCGATGAAGCGTCGCGGTGAGGCTCACGGTAACCCGGCACATCCGCCCGCTCAGAGAGCGACGACCGATGGCCCATGTCCAACTACCTTAACGACAACCACGACCTCCTCTTTTATCTCGACGCGGCTGGAGCGCCCTATCATCCGCACGCGAAGCAGGGCGAGGGAAAGAAGCGCGAGGGACAGGCCGAGGGTGATGCGGCGGAGGGGAGTTCGACGGAGATTCCGCCTGCTGAGGCGGCGTATATCAAATACCTCGAGGCGATCGGCGAGCTCGCGGCCGTCAAGATCGCGTCTCGTTCCCAAGGAATCGATCGAGAGAGTTTCCGTATCAAACATGATGCGCTCTTCTTGGGCGAAGATCTTCTCCGCACTATCGAGGAGCTCAAAATCCTCGGCGCGCCGCATCTTCCACTGCGAGACGATGGACGCGGCGCACGAACCTCGCTCTCGGTCCAGCTGGTCGAGACCGAATTGCTCGCGCGCGCAGAACTCTCGGTCGCCATTCTAAACAACCTCTCGGGTGGTTTCGCGCTTGCCCTCTCGATCGGCGCCGCCGAAGCCGAAAAAGCGGGCTACGAAGCCTCCGCTCTCGAACTTCGTGCGCTCGCCGAGCGCGCTGCGAAACGCGAGATTTATGGAAGCATCGCGCTCCACGATCCCTGCGATGCACGCGGTGAGCCGTATACAAGCTGCCTCGCCGAAGCCGGCCAGGATGGGGCGATCCTCCTAAACGGTGAAAAGATCTTCGTGATCGGAGCAGGGGCTCCGTATTTGTTGGTGCTTGCCCGAGATGATGCCGCCGAGCCGCTCGAAAAGGGCGTGCGCCTCTCGTTTTTCCTCGTGGACGCCGAAAAAGAACGCGGCGCCGGAAGACTCGAGATCGTCGAGACTTCCAGGCGCCAAGGACATCGCGGGATCCCCTCCTCTACCCTCCGCTTCTCGGGTGCTTCCGCCAAGCGCATCGGCGACGAACGCTCGGGGCGGCGCCTTCTCTCGATTTATCAGGCTGGCATCCGCCTCCTTCACGCCTATCAATCCATTGGTCTTGCCGAGGCGGCCTTCAGGAACGCGATCAAATTTGCCTGGGAGACCCCATTCCGAGGAAAGCAGCTGATCCGGCATGAGATCGTGGCATCCGTTCTCGATGAGATGGAGCTGGATCTCCGCTCCATGCGTGCGCTCGCCTCGGCCACCGCATGGCATCAGGGCATCGCCATGGAAGCCTTCCTCGGCGGCGCCAAGGAGTTCGATGAGGAGGCGCTCCGCCATCACCGCGAGCGCGGGCGCCGCTTCACTTCCTATCTCAAGTACTACGTCGATACGAAGACCTTCGAGATCGTGCATCGCGCTGCCGAACTTCGCGGCGCCGAGGGGTTTTATGAAGGCGCCCTCGAAGAGAAAATGCTCCGAGACGCTGCCGCTCTCCCTTTCAATGATGGAATGAGCCGGATGGAGTCGCTCCTCGATGTCGTAAAAGACACGATCGGTGCGCTCCTCAAAAATCCGCAGGAACACGTCCGTCAGGGCGCGCGCGCTCGATGGCGCACGGTCTCACCGCGTGATCCGCTCGAAAAGCGTGTCGCTCGATTGGGACTCCTCGGTCAGAACGCCCAGCAGCATCTACTCCTCCAAACCGCGGGCGAAAAAATGAAAGGCCTGCGCGATCGCCCCATCTCCGAATGGACCGCCGAGCTGACGCGGAGCTGGGATCCAGAGCGCGATTTTGCCTTCGCGACCATCCACGCCGAGAGGCTCACTCTCCTCCTCGCCGAGATCGGCCTCTCCGAGGTCTTTCTCGCGCAATCGCTCCGCGATTCAAGCCGAAGAGAGCTCCTCGAGCGTCATCTCGAGCGCGCCGAGCCGACCGCACGGATGCTCTACGAGGAGCTGACGGTCCGGGGAAGACGGATTTTCGAAGATCCGGATCCGCTTTGAGAACATCCGCCGGGACGCGACTATCGGCGCGCGGCGAATCTGCCACGTAAAAGACGCTTAGCTCCCAAGAAGGTAGGCGATCCCGAGCCCGACACCGCACCCCACGAGGACGATCACCGCCATCCGGAGCCATCCGCCGCTTTCGCCTCCCGCAATTTCGGGAAGCTCGGGCTCTGGGCTCGACGCGGACTTGAGTCGCGAAAAGACGAACTTATGGTAGCTGAGGACCGCGTGGAGTGCGCCGACGAGCCGTTCATATTCCTCGCGGCTCACATCCAAAGGCATCTGATAGCGCTCGCGAAACTGATCGCGCACGAGCGCATAATCGCGCATCTCAGCGGCGCGATTGGAGACATCGATCCAGCCACACATGATGGAGCCGCGAGCGCCTTCTTCGTCCGGCGTAAGAACGATGGACTGGCGGGCGAATTCGCCTCCGCGCGTGCTCTCGGCGTCGAGCGGGATCACCTCGAGGTGCTTGGGCACCACGCTCCCCGCACTCATTTCGCGGAGCTTAATATTGAGCGCCTCACCGAGGTCAATCGCACGCTGTGCGACCTCGGTCCGTTTAATTCCGTCGGACATGATTGTCTCCCGCAATACTCATTGGTCTGCTCTGCGAAGCGCGTCAAGACAGACCAGGCTCATACCAACAATGCGAACCTAGGGCAAAATTCCAACATAACCATCGGCTGGCCTCAGCGTGATTCTCGCACCATGTAAGCAATGCGCGCATGAGATCGAATTTACTCAAAATCGCCGTCTTCCTCGTCTGCGTCTCACTCGTCGTCTATGCGTACATGAGCGGGACGGTCGAGTTGATAAAGGATCCGGAGCGGATCCAAGCGGCGGTGAGGGAGGCGGGCGCGCTCGGCGCCATCGCTTATCTCGTGGTTTTTGTGATCCTCGCGAGCGCAGGCGTGCCCGCCGTCGTCTTCATGATCCCTGCCAAATGGCTCTTCCCACCGTGGCCGCTCGCCGTCGCGCTCGCCGCCCTCGGCGGAATGATTTCGGCCATCTTCTCCTTCGTCCTCGCGCGCTATCTCTTTCGCGACTTCTTCGAAAAGCGAATCCCCGATCGATTCCGCCGCTCCCCTGAGGAGCTCGAGCAACGGGCCCTCCGCTCCGTCATCGTCTCACGTCTCATCTTCTTCATCATCCCGCCCATCAATTGGGCGTATGGCGTGAGCTCCATCTCGCTCCGAACGTATACGCTCGGCACGTTCATCGGGGGCTTTCCGGGCTTCTTTTTCTATACGCTCGCCGGAGGCGCGTTCTTTGAATGGCTCGGCCGAATGCCCGTCTGGGTCTGGGCCATCGCGGCCGCCCTCGCGCTCGGCATCTTCATCTTCGTCAAGAGGCGACAAAAAGCCGCCGCCGTTTCATCGACGCGCGCCTAAGTAAACGAGGAAGGCGAGCCCGGCGAAGGCGAGCACCGTCACCCACCGGCTCGAAGGCGGCTCGGGCGAATTGGGCAAGCGACGTGCAAGAATCTGGCGTAGGACACGCTCGCTTCCATCGCCGAGCGCGCGGCGCGGGATGATGCGAAAAGCCGTGCGAGACGCGTAAAGGTAGAAGGCGTGCCGCGTCTCGACCGAGCCGATAAAAGCCGAAAACGGAAGGCGCTCCGTGCGCCCCGCCGAGCGAACCACAATGCCCCTCGCGTCATCGAGCTGATATTCGGCCACGGCCGAAGGGAGCGAACGGTGAAGCTTGCCCGCGATGGTGAAGAGCGACACCGTGACCGCGCCGATCAGCGCGATGGCCCCAACGAGGAACCCAATATGGAGGAGGCCGAGGCCCTCGCCCCGGAAGATCGCGCGCCCCGCATCAAAGACGATGAAGAGCAAAACGGCAGCGACGACGGGCAGAAGGCGCGCCCCATTTCCATAAAGAAGGATGGTCCGCAGATAGCCGCGAAAGAGATCGCCCCTGCCAAGTTCGACCTTGAAATCGGTCCGGAGCTCACTCATCGCACGGCCTCGCAGTCAAGCTCACCCAAGGATCGACGAGGCGATCTTCGAGGCCAGCTTCCCATCGATGGTGCCCTGATGCTTGGCCATGACGGCCTGCATCAATTTGCCCATATCCTTCTTTTCGGAGAGGCCGAGCTCGCGCGCGATGGCCTCGATCGCCTGGCGCGCCTCCTCTTCGCTCAGCGACGGAGGCAGGTACGACTCGATGATCGCCATCTCCTTTTCGGCCTGCTCGGCGAGATCCTCACGCCCGCCCTCGCGATATTGTTCGGCGCTTTCACGCCTCATCTTTTGGGCGCGCCGGAGCACGACGACGGGCTCGTCCGCATCCGGCATGAGCATCTCGCTCCGGAGGAGCCTTAGCGTATCGCGGCGGAAGGCATCCTTTGCGCGCATCGCTTCCTTGATGTCTTCGGTGATCTTCTCAAGGATATCCATCGCTTTTCTCCTCCTTGGAGAGCTCGATCCGCTGGGGCCGCTCCC
>JAAZAH010000061.1 GCA_012514415.1 Sandaracinaceae bacterium | reverse complement strand
CCTTCTTCATCGACCTCAAAGCCCTTCTCGCGGCCGATCACTTCCTGGAGATCGAGCGGAAAACCATAGGTGTCGTAAAGCTTGAATGCGAAGCTCCCGGGAAGGTACCTCTTCCCGTCGCGCTCGCTCCACTCTTGGTTATCCTCGATGAGATCGAGCCCGCGCGAGAGGGTTCGGCGGAAGCGCTCTTCCTCTGCGCGCGTGATGTCGACGATCAGATCGCGCCTTTCGACGAGCTGGGGATAAACCTCGCTCATCTCCTCGGCCACTCTCTCGGCCACATGATGAAGGAAGGGTTCGCCGATGCCGAGACGATGTCCATGGCGGATCGCACGCCGCATCACCCGGCGGAGCACATAGGCGCGACCATCGCGATCGGGGAAGATTCCCTCACTGATCATAAACGCCGTGGTCCGCGCGTGATCGGCGATCACGCGCATGGAGATGTCATCGTCGGATTGGCTGCGCTGGTAGGGCTTTCCGGCGATCTCCCCTGCAAGCTCGACGAGCGGGCGGAGAAGATCGGTATCGTAGTTTGAAAGTACCCCTTGCGCGACGACGCTGAGGCGCTCGAGACCGGCACCCGTATCCACACTCGGCGCGGGCAGCGCCTTCAGGCTCCGATCCTCCTGCCGATCGAATTGCATGAAGACGAGATTCCACAGCTCGAACCAGCCTTTGCCCTCGGGCGTGGGCTCCTCGCCGAAAGTGCGCGGATCGGGCTTTTCGTCCCCGAGATAGTAGTGGATCTCGGTGCACGGCCCGCAGGGGCCGGTGTCGCCCATCTGCCAAAAATTATCGGCCGCGCCGCAGCGGATGATGCGCTCCTTGGAAAAGCCGGTGACATCCTTCCAGATGCCTTCGGCCTCTTCATCGGCGGCACCGTAGCCTTCCTCACCACCAAAGACCGTCACCACCAAGCGCTCGGGATCGAGGCCGAGGTGATCGCTTACAAAGCGCCAAGCGAAGCGAATCGCGTCCTCTTTGAAATAATCGCCGAAGGAGAAATTCCCGAGCATCTCGAAGAAGGTATGGTGCCGGGCGGTCACGCCGACGTTTTCGAGATCGTTATGCTTTCCGCTGATGCGAATGCATTTTTGGCTCGAGGTGGCGCGCTTATATTCCCGTACGTCCTTGCCGGTGAAGACGTCCTTGAATTGGACCATCCCGGCGTTCGTGAACATCAGCGTCGGATCGTTCGACGGGACGAGCGGCCCCGACGGGACGACGGTGTGTCCTTCGTTCTTGAAGAAGTCTAAAAAGCCTTGGCGGATCGCTCGGGAGGTCTTCATGGCGAGGTCTTCTTGAGAGGCGGGCGCTCTACCTTTAGCCGCGCTGAAAATCAAGGCGCGGGCGTGCTCCATCGTGATGGCGCTCGAGACGGGGAGCCGCAACCTATCATAATGCGAATCGACCGTTTTGCAGGTCGACGGTCAATTCGGTCAGTTGAGGAGCGAGCGCGAGCGTCGGGCCATGAATGCGGGGCGAGCACGAGCGATGCGGGGCAACCTTCGGCTCGATCCAGCTTGGGCGTCTTCTCCCCGATCCTCCTCGGCGCGCCTCCATGTTCGCTTCATCGCGGTGGGATATCCCGCGCTCGCCCGCGTGGGTCGCCGGACGCCCGTCGTTCTGCGACGAAGACCGAACCCCCGCGCCTTTAACGTGGCGAAATGCGCCTTCGAAAGCCTCCCGCTTTTTCGAGATTCGTCAGCGTCGCCGCATACGATGGCGACGTCCTCATTCTGAGATAGAATCGCCCGGCGCCTCGTGCCTTTTCCCGGAATGGGCGCACCGCGTAGGAACTCAACATGCTCTCCCTTCTCCGGATTCGCAATTTCGCCATTATCGAAGAGCTCGAGCTCGAACTGAGCCAAGGCTTCAATGTGATCACGGGCGAGACCGGCGCCGGAAAATCGATTCTGGTCGGCGCGCTCGAGCTGCTACTGGGCGGGAAGGCGAGCGGAAAGGTTGTCCGCACCGGTGAAAACATGGCCGAGATCGAGGCTCTCTTCGATCTCGCGTCGGCCCCCGAACTTCGCGCTGAGCTCGAAGAGGCCGGTTTTGAATTCGACGACAACGAGCTCCTCCTACGGCGCGTCGTACAGGCCAACGGACGAAGCCGGGTCTACATCAACGGTGCGCTCGCCACACTCAAGCAGCTCTCCGATATCGCACATCGACTCGCGGACATCTCCTCACAGCACGAGCACCACAGCCTCACCGATCCGGCCGGTCATCTCGATATTCTCGACTCCTACGCCGATAACGAGGCCGATCGCGAAGCGATGGCTGCGGCATTTCGAGAGGCCGAGGCCGCCCATCGGGCGCTCCGTGAGCTCGAGACAAAGATCGCCGATCGCGCCGAGAGGGAGGCTTTCCTCCGCTTTCAGCTCGAAGAGATCCAGAAGCTCGGCCTTCGCCCCGGTGAGAGCGAAGAGCTGGCCGCCCGGCGCGATAAGCTAAGCCATGCCCATCGCCTCATCGAGGCCGGCGCGCGCGCCGAGGCCGCCCTCTATCAACAGGATGGATCGCTCAGCGAACAGCTCGGCCGCATCGTGGATTCACTCGAAAAGGCGCTCGAGATCGACGCTACGCTGAAGGAACCCGTCGAGGCGCTCCAGCAGGCGCTCGCCCTCATCGAAGACACCGCAAAGGAGCTCGGGGATTACGCACGCAGCTTCGATCACGATCCGGGCGAGCTCGAGGCGATCGAGGAGCGTCTCGATGCGATCCGCAGGCTCGAGCGAAAACATGCTGGAGACATCGAGAGCATCCTCGAAAAAGCCGAGGCGATGGCAAAGGAACTCGAATCGCTCGAATCCCTCGAAGAGAGCCTGGAACGTCAGCGCCATGCGCGCGATCAGTCCATTGATCGGGCAGGCAAAATCGCCGAAACGCTTCACCGGGCACGCTACGCATCGGCGAAGAAGCTCGGGGAGGCGATCGGCGACGAACTCCGCTCGCTCGGGATGGGGGAGGCGCGGATCGAGATCCGCCTCGAACAGCCCGAGGGCGACGGCGATGCACTCACCTATCAAGGGAAACGGCTCGGCGATCGCGGCTTCGATCGCGCCGAGCTCCTCATCGCGCCAAACCGCGGCGAAGCCCCCCAGCCCCTTCGCGCAATCGCGAGCGGGGGAGAACTCAGCCGCTCGCTCCTCGCCGTCAAGCGGGTGCTCTCCGAACTGAAGCCCGCGGGTCTTTATATCTTTGATGAAGTCGATACCGGCGTGGGCGGCGCCATCGCCGAGGCGATCGGCGAAAAGATCGCGGCCGTCGCAAAGAACCGACAGGTTCTCTGCATCTCTCATCTGCCGCAGGTCGCTGCGTTTGGGGAGGCGCATTTCCTCGTGAAAAAAGAAACACGCGGCGATCGGACGGTGAGCACCATCGTTCGCCTGAGCGATGAAGAGCGCACTAGCGAGCTCGCGCGGATGCTCTCCGGGAAGGAGATTACCGACGCCGCGCGTGAAGCCGCGGCCACAATGCTCGAATCCGCCGCGAGCGTCTCGGCGAAGGCCAAGGCCGGCTCCAAGCCGCGCCGCAAGAAGGCAGGCTGAGGACGCCGGATCAAGCGAGCGGCGCGTGTCGATCGCTTGGTCCAGAGCCGCAAGGGAGGCTCGCTCAGCCCCTCCGTATATCCATCGAGATGGACGAGAGGCGGAGGCGGTCACGCGAAACTGACGGGGTGGACGAGGTCCATACGGCGCTTGTATGGACTGAGGACGACGCGCTCGCCCACGATCTGGCGGCGCATCTGGCGCGGATCGGCATCGAGATGGCTCGCGCCCCCGATGGCGTGGCCATCCGCGCCCTATTGAAACGTCGGGCGTGCGCCCTTCTCCTCTACGATCTGCGCACTGAGAATCCCGCGCCCTGCACGATCGCGAAGCTCATTCGGAGCGCCTATCTCGCCTCGGATCTCGGCCTACTCTGCATCGCCCCTCCCGAGATGGAGCGGCATGCGCTGCTTGAGCTTGAGGAAGGCGCGGACGACTATATCCTGCTCCCCATCGAGCCGATCGCCTTCATGGCGCGCGTTCGCGGAACGCTCGGACGGAAGCTCCTAAAGGAACAGTATGATCACGGCGTCGAGGCACTCCGAGAGTCGCGGCACGAGCTCAAAACGGCGATCGAGAGCATGTCGCACGGCATCGCCCTTTTTGGACGCGATGGAATGCTCCGGATGGCCAACCCACGATTTTTCGAGCTCTATCCTGCCGTACAGGTCGCCTTCGAAGAGGAGCCGACGCTTGATCGCCTCCTCAAGGTGGTATTGGAGAGCGGCGATCTTCGACCGAGCCTCGAGGAGCTCCATTTCAGCAGACCGCGGCTCGACGTCGCCCGGTGGATCGAAGAAGCGATCCACGCGCTCTATCAGGGTCTTCCCCAAATCGTTCGCACGGGCGCCGGCCGCATCCTTGAGATTCGCGCAAGCCGAACCCCGAGCGGCGGCTTGGTCACGACGCACGAAGACGTGACGCTTCGCGCCGAACGGGAAGCGCGCCTCCGCCACCTCGCCCTCCACGACTCACTTACCGGGCTGCCCAATCGCGTCCAGTTCAACGAAGCCCTACAGCGGGCGCTTCGCGGTGGCCGTCGCGAAGACGAACGCTTCTCCATTTTCTATATGGATCTCGACGGCTTCAAAGACGTCAACGATCGCTACGGTCACTTCGTCGGCGATGAGCTCCTCGTCTTCGTCGCAGAGCTCCTTCGCGAGAGCGTCCGAGATGGCGATCTGATCGCCCGCCTCGGCGGTGATGAGTTCGCGATCATCTCAAAAAGCGCGGTCACGCGCGATGAGGTCCACGCCATGGCCAAGCGCATTCGCGAAAAGCTCAGCAGCTTCACCGTGGAGGAGAGCCCCCTCACCATTCCGATCGGCATCAGCATTGGCGTCCTCATCGTCTCGGCCGCAGGACTTACCGAGCGCGACGCCGTGACGCTGGTTCGGCACGCCGACGCTGCCATGTATCGCGCCAAGCGAGGCGAAGGTGGCGGGATCGTCATCCAAGCCGATCCCGCCAAAGATCAATCGAATTTGGGCGGACGCTTTTCGTAAAAGGCGTTGATGGCCTCTTTGACCTCGGAGTCGCTCATCCGCGCGCCCAGCACCCTCGCCTCCTCGTCGATATGCGCCAGAAGCGGCCCGCGCTCATGATCCCGAAGCAGCGCCTTGCTGGCGATCAACGCGCGCGGAGGCTTCGCTGCGAGCGTGTTCACCCGCTCCTCGACCCGGGCTTCAAATGCATCTTCCGCGAGAACCTCGTTGACGATGCCGAGCTCCATCGCTCGATCTGCGTCGAAGCGATCGCCAAAGAAAAGCAGATCGGCGGCGCGGCGATGCCCGAGCCGGCGTGGAAGGAGGAAGCTCGATCCGGCCTCGGGAACAAGACCGAGGTTGACGAAGGGGAGTACGAAGATCGTGCCCTCGCGCGCATAAACAAGATCGCAATGAAGGAGCATGGTCGTTCCGATCCCGACCGCCACACCTTCGACCGCGGCCACGAGCGGCTTACGGAACGCGACGAGCTGCCGCATGAACTCGTAAACCGGCGCATCGAGCCGGACCGGGGGATTGTCGATAAAGTCTTTGAGGTCATTTCCTGCCGTGAAGACCCCACCCGCGCCGCGCAGGACGGCGACGCGGATCTCCGGCGACTCATCGGCCTCTCGGAGCGCCTTCGTCGCCGCTTCGTACGCGCCGATATCGAGCGCGTTCTTGGCCTTCGGGCGATCGAAAATGATGAAAAGTGCCCGATCCTTTGTTTCTGTTCTAATCGTCATCGAATAAAAATCCCGTCTCCGCGATCGTTTCCGGCCGATCAGCGACCCTTCACGATGCCCTTGGTCACAAGCTTCGTCTCGCCTTCTCGTCGAAGCCCGAAGCGGCGGCTCCCGTCCGGGAGGAGCTCGAGCAGGACATCGAGCTTCTGGCCGAGCCTAACCTCGTCTTCATAACTAATCGAGATCACGCCGAGCGGTCCAGTGAAGCCCGCCTCATGCCCGTCTGCGTGCGCGAGAAGGCGCGCGTCGTCCGCGAAGTCTACGTATCGAGATTGATTCATATGTCGGAAGAGATCGAGATCGCTCGGGCGCACGCGATCGGGGCGGAGATAGGCGCGTGCCGGATCGACTTCACCAAGCTCGGGATGCTTCATCTCACCGGGGTGGACGAATTCCTTGAGCTCGGGCGGGAGCGGTTCGGGACCTTTTTCGCCAATGGCGACAATCGTCGCGAGGGAATGGCCGATTTTCTGTCCAGCTTTGGTGAAGAGTACGCTTTCGAAATCGAGCGAGGTGCGGCCGACGCGAGAGAGGAAGACCTCGACGCGGAGTTCATCCCCCATGCGGATGTCGTGGAAAAGCTCGATGGTCTGCGCGCGGAGGACACCGGCCTTGAAGCGGCTCAGGACGGGGTGACTCTGCGAACGCCCCATCTGCCAGCGGAATGTCTCGAGGAGCTTTGCGAGATAGCCCGCCCGGACCGCGCCATCGAAACCGAGCTCATGCCCGAGGATGGACACCTCGAACGACTGTTTGCTCTCAATCTCTGCCATCTGGAAGGGTTAGCACCCCCCGGGGCGCCGCTCAAAGCCACGGCGTCGGTCGCTTGAGCCAACGCTCGGCCCGCTCCACGCTTGCAAGGCGGGCTCAGTTCATGGATAAGCTTTTCTTCTATGGCAAAGCTCAATGGATTCATCGCGGCGCTCTTTCTCCTCACCAGCAGCCTCGTCGGCTGCGGCGGCTCCAAATCCACGCCGCCCGCCTACCCCACGCCCGAAGCGCGCCCTCTCGAGGAGACCTCGCTCGCGCCCTATCTTGATGACGAAGACGAGTTCGATCTCGACGGATACGATTCGGTCGAACAGGACGAAGAGGAGGCCATCGAGGAAGAGCAGACCGGCGAGTAGCCGAGCGCTCGCTACGGTCTGATGCGAGAGTCTAGGCGCTCCCGAACGACCGGCGCGGGCCTTTCGGAGTGGGCCCTCGCTTCTCCATCGCCTATTCTTTGAGTCCATGTGGGGCACGGGTGCGCAAGTCCCCGCGCGGGATGAGCAAGACGCGCTCACTCGGATGGGCCAGAGTCTCCACGCCCGAGACGCGATGGAGGCGCATGCCTTCTACCCGCCGCCCGATATTGCATGAAGGAGATGGATTTGGACCTCGAAAGCATTCGCGACGATTTTGAGCGGCGCGGCATCCGCCAAGTCAAAGTCGCTGGCGCGGATATCGACGGAGTCCTCCGAGCAAAGGTCATCTCCACCGAGAAATTTTACGGCGCGCTCGAAAAGGGTCTCCGCTTCTGCGATGTGATCTTCGGCTGGGATATCGAGGACGCCCTCTATACGCACCACGGGGTTACAGGCGCCCATACGGGTTACCCCGATCTCATCGCCAAAATCGACCTGCACACGCTGCGAACCCCCGAGGAGACGCCGGGGCTTGCGCACGTGCTCATCGATTTTCATGGCGAAAACGGCCGGCCTCACCCGGCGTGCCCAAGAAATCTGCTTCGATCCATCGTCGCCCGCGCCGAGGTCGACGGTTTTTTGCCGCTTTTTGCAGTCGAGTACGAGTTCTGGCTCTTCCGGGAGACGCCCCATTCGCTTCGGGAGAAGGCCTTCCGCGATCTCGTCCCGCTCCACCCGGGGATGGGTGGCTATTCCGCCGTGCGCATCGGGCAGAGCCACGCGCTCTATCGCGACATCCTCGATACCTGCGACGCGTACCGCATCCCGATCGACAACATCCACGAAGAGACCGGCCCTGGGGTCATGGAGGTCGCGCTTCGGTACCAGCCCGCGCTCGATGCGGCCGACTCGGCGACGCTTTTCAAGAGCATCCTGAAGGAGATCGCTCATCGGCATGGGCTCGTCGCCACCTTCATGGCCAAATGGAATGCGAATTTTTCGGGCTCGAGTGGGCACCTCCATCAAAGCCTCTGGGATTCGACGGGCGAGGTGAATCTTTTTCATGACCCGAAGTCCCGAGACGGTTTGAGCCCATTAGGACGCCATTATCTCGCCGGACTCATCGCGCACGCCCCGGCACTCACGGCCGTCTATTCGCCAAACCCCAACAGCTATAAGCGCTATACGCCCGGATTTTGGGCGCCGCTCACGGCGAGCTGGGGTCGAGAAAATCGAAGCGCGAACGTTCGATACATCCCCGGAGACGATCCGTTGGGCACTCGCTTCGAATTTCGGCAGACCGCCGCCGATCTCAACCCGTACCTTGCCATTGCCGCGAACCTCGCCAGCGGACTCGATGGGATCGTGCGCGCCCTCGAGCCGCCGGAGCCTCATCGCGGGGATGCCAGCGCCGGCGGGCCGAGTCTTCCCCGAAGCCTCGAGTCGGCCCTCGCGCTCCTCATGGCGAGCGATGCGACGAAGACTCTACTCGGCGCACCCTTTATCGAACACTACGCCGAGACGCGCGCGCACGAGCTCGAGCGCGCTCGAGCACACATCAGTGATTGGGAACTTTCGCGCTATTTTGAGGGGGTCTGAGCATGTTCCGTTTCTTGAGCGAGAGGCCATTGCGCCTTCCGAGCTTTCTCCATCCCGTGCCCCAGCTGGGTGCACCCGCGATCTTCACTTTTAACGAGGAGCGCGATGATATCGTCGCTACCGTCACCCGAAGGGTCGCCGACGAGGTGGGGGGAGAGAGTGCCGATCTCGAATACATCCTGAACGATGCCGCCTTCCACGAGATCCGCCGACTTGAGGCGCAAGACGATCTCGAAGCACGCGAAAACCTCCCCTTCTTTCGGAATCTCGTCCGGCGCATCGGCCGCATGAGCGATCACGAGAAGAGGCGCGCACTCGACATGATGCTCGAGCATATGGCGCGGGATGTCGCGGGGAATTTCGACGAACGCGTCTTCAAGTTTGGAAGCACGATCGCGCCGCGCCTCCTTACTGGACTGATGCAGCCCTCGAGCCTTCCATCCGAACTCTTTGGGAGTGGCCCCTCGGCCAGCCAAAGGCTGCTCACCATCGAGGGCGCCACCGATAAACTAAGAAAACTCGAGCGCATCGGCACGCTCGTTTACGTCCCGACGCATAGCTCGAACCTCGACTCGATCCTTCTCGCCCATGCCATCGATCGCGTGAAGCTTTCGCCCGTGGTTTATGGCGCCGGAAAGAACCTCTTCTCCAACCCGATCATCAGCTTCTTCATGCACAACCTTGGGGCGTATCGGGTCGATCGCCGCATCCAGGTACGCGCGTATAAATCCGTGCTGAAGGCCTACTCACAGGTGATGATCGAACGGAACTACCACAGCCTCTTCTTTCCCGGGGGGACGCGGAGTCGATCCGGAATGATCGAGCAGCGGCTCAAGCTCGGCCTCCTCGGCTCGGTCGTCCAAGCCTTTTCGCGCAACTATGCGCGTGGCGTCGAGCGGCCTATTTTCCTCGTCCCCACGACCATCAACTACGAGCTTGTCCTCGAGGCCGAAACGCTCATCGAAGACTGGCTCAAAGAGAGCGGACAGGCGCGCTATATCATTGAAGACGATGAATTTTCGCAGATCGAGCGCTGGGCCGCGTTCTTTCGAAAGCTCCTCCGCCTCCATTCGGCCTGCGTTGTGCGGTTCAGCGATCCGATCGATCCCTTCTGCAATCCCGTGGACGAAGAGGGGCGCTCGCTTGCGCCGGGGGGCGGCATCCTCGATCCAAAGAGCTATACCTTTCGGGATGGCCGGCCGGTAGAGGATCCGCTTCGCGATCGCGCCTATACGCTCGATCTCGGCGAATATCTCGTCGAGCGCTATCGCCGTGAAACGGTGATCATGACGACGCAGCTCGTCGCGCATATTCTCTTTCGTCGTCTCGTCTTGGAGAGCCCGAATCACGATCTCTACGGACGAATGCGCCTCCGGGGCGAGCTCTCCTTCCCCGTGAGCCTCATCACAGAGGAGATCGCTGAAGCACGCGATCGCCTTGTCTCGGCGATGCACCGCGGAGAGACTCGAGTGAACGGTTTCATCCGCTCCGAAACGCCCGAGCGCATCCTCACTCGGGCCATCGAGCTCTGGAGCGGCTACCATAAAAACCCGGCGGCTCGTGTCGATCGGGGGAAGGTGGTGATCGACGATCCGCCCCTGCTGCTCTACTACCAGAACCGTCTTGTGCCGTTCGCCGAGCTCCTCGCGACCGAGGAGACGGCAGACGCCGCGCTCGAGATCCACGCGATGGAGGCTGCGCGATGAAAAAAATCGGCATCATTGGCGCGGGTGGCTTCGGCCTCGCGATTGCGCGAGCGGCTCTCGAAAACGACTGCGAAGTTCGCGTTTGGTCGCGAAGAGAAACCATTGCAATCGAGGGCGTCCGGCTCGTCCACTCCTTCTCTGAGCTGAGCGAAACGACGCTGATCTACGTCGCGATCCCTTCGCCCCATGTGCGGACAATCGCCGAAAAGCTCGCCCCCGCCCTCGATGGGAGGCATCGACTGGTCCATGTGAGCCGGGGCCTTCCCGGGCCAGGCCTGATGACGCTCTCGGAAGTGCTTCGGACCGAGACACCGTGCCGCCGGGTCGGCGCGCTCGCCGGTCCGCTCGTTGCCGAAGAGCTCGCGAAGCGCAGTGAGAGTAGCGCCATCGTCGGGACGCGTTTTCCCGAAATCGTCGACGCGGTGCGACTGAGCATTGGCGGAGCGCGTCTTCGAATCGAGGGAACCGAGGATATCCGCGGTGTGGAGATCGCGAGCGCGGTCGTCGGCGTGCTCTCGGTCGCGCTTGGCATGGCGACGGCGCTCGGCATCGGCCCGGGCGGCCAAGCCTATCTGAGCGCGCGCGGAATGGAAGAAGGCGCCCTCCTTGTCGAATCGCTTGGAGGGCGGCCGCGGACGCTGTTCGGGCTTGCCGGCTTCGCCGATCTCGTGGCAGTCGTCGCCGGCGACAATCGGCCTGAGTGGCGTTTTGGAAGAGAACTTGCGCTCGGACATTCAAAATCGCTCGCCGCAAAAAACGCCGGTGCACACCTCGAATCGATCTCGATGGCCGAGCGCCTCGCGGAACATGCGCGCAAACATGGCATCCACGCGCCCATCTGCGAAGCCCTCGCGAAGACCTTCGGTGGCGATTATGCTCCAGCCGAAGCCATTGAGCGCATTCTCGCGACTCGCGGCGTAGGAATCGTGAAGCGATGATCTCGAAATGGTCCTTTCCCACGACCATCTTCTCTGGGGCGGGCGCCGCAGAAAAGATTGGCGAGGAGGCGGAACGCCTTGGCGGAAAGGCTGCGCTCATCGTGAGCGATCCGAGCGTTCGACGCGCTGGATTCCTCGAAAAGCTCGTGCGTTCACTCGAAAAATCGGGCGTTGGGGCCACGGTCTATGATGCCTCAAGCGTGCATCCCCTTGAGACCGAGGTCTTCGAAGCCTTGGACGAATATCAAGGCTCGGGCTCCGACGTGCTCATTGGGATCGGCGGAGGCGGGCCCGTCGACGCCGCGAAAATCGTCCGGCTCCTCGCCGTGCACGCTCCTCCGCTCGCCCGATACGAGGCCTCGTCGGAGGGCGAGACAGGCATTCAAGGGCAGCTTCCACCGATGATCGCCATCCCAACAACAGCGGGCGCGGCAAGCGCGGTGAGCATAGGGGCGAGCGTCACGCTCGAAGCCGAGAACCGCCGAGCGAAGTTCAGCGCGAGGCCGCTTCTCCCGGATGTCGTCCTTCTCGATCCCGAGCTCACGCGCCACCAACCGCCGCGCCAGACCGCCCTTGAGGGGGTGGGCTCTTTGGCGCGCTCCATCGAGGCGTATTGTGCGCTCGGCAACCATCCGATGGCCGAAGCGATCGCGCTCCAAGCAATCGAGCTGATCCTTCGAAATCTCGAAGAGGCCGCCCAAGACAGTGAGAACCTCGAAGCGCGTGAGAAGCTCCTCGAAGCGGCGATGATGAGCGGCGTCGCGTCGGAGAAAGGCCTCGGCGTAACCGCCTCTCTTGCTCGGGCCGTCAGCGCGCGTTTTGAGGTCGATTCGGGGCTTGTAAGCGCAATCTGCCTCCCCGCCGTCATCGACTTCAACCGCATGGTGGTGCCGGCTAAACTCGCCCGCATCGCCAAGATCCTCGGGGTCAATGCGCATGATGAAGAAGCGCTCGCCTTCGAGGCGCCGGGCGCCATTCGAGGCCTTCTCAAACGCATCGGGCTCGAAGAGACGCTCCGCGATCTCTCCGTTCCCGAAGGCGAGCTTCCGGCCCTCGCAGCCCTCGCGATCGAGGACGAAGCGCACTCGAATAGTCCACGCCCAGCGACCGAGAACGATCTTCTTTTCCTTTATCGGAGCGTATTTTGAGTCAAAGGCGATCCCTGCGAGCTGGCGGGCCCGCGAAGCTCGGCGAGCTCCTCGAAAAGGTCTACCCGTCCAAATCGGGCTACCTCGAGGTGCGCGCACATCGAGCGTTCGAGCTCGCGCTCAGCGAACGCATCAAAAAGAATGCGCACCCCTCTCGTATCGTTCGCGACACACTTTACATCGACGTCGCTTCGAGCGCCTGGGCACACGAGCTCAACATGATGGCGCCATCGATCCTCGCAAAGATCCGCTCTGTCGACGCGGCGCTGCCGGTCCGCGCGCTGAGCTTTCGCGTAGGGCCCGTCCCCAAGCGCCCCGCCCCTCCTGCGCGGATCGAATACAAGGCGCCCAAAGCCGAGATCTCGGACGCTGCGCTCGCCGTGCAGATCGCGCGCATCCGAGATGAACGAGCGCGCGAGGCCTTCCTCGCCGCATACCACGCCGCCGTAGGGCGGGATGCTTCGAAAAAAGGTGACGGCGACACGCCTGATGCGCCATAAGCGCTTCGCGCCCTCCTCTTCACGCGCCGCGCGATTGGGGTCGATACGAACCGGGCGCGAGGCGGCCGTCTCGCTCCAAAACGCCGACTGAGAAGCCTCGGGAATCGATGCGGCGATGGCCGACCGCTTAGAACGAGAAGCGGCGCATCGATACGTTCATCAAAAGGCCAAGACCGATCATCGTCGAGAGCATGCTTGACCCTCCGTACGAAAATAACGGGAGCGTCATGCCCACGACGGGAAGAAGCCCCATCACCATCGCGAGGTTAATCACCGCCTGCCAGAAGATCATCGCCGTGACACCGACCGCCATCACCGCGCCGAAGCGATCCTTGGCCTGAGAGGCGATGCGCAGGCCCCAAAGCACGATGAAGAGATAAAGCCCGAGTAAGAGCACCGAGCCAAGGAAGCCGAATTCTTCGGACCAAACGGCGAAAGGAAAATCCGAGTGCTGGTCGGGGACGAATCCAAATTGGCTCTGCGTCCCTCGCATGAACCCCTTGCCCGTCACGCCGCCGCTCCCGATGGCGATGACGCTTTGGTGTGCATGCCAGCCGGTGTCGAGGATATTGCTGGTATCGCCCGACCAGCGTGCGATGAGCGCCAACACACGCTCCTTTTGATAATCGCGCATCAGGTATTCCCAAGCGAAGGGAATGGCGGCGATAAAGCTCAGCGCAAGCGTGATGAGCGAGCGCAGCTTGAGGTTGGTGAGCACCATGATGCTTCCAAAGATCGCCGCACAGATCAGCGCCGTCCCGAGATCGGGCTGAAGCACGATGAGCGTCATCGGGAGCGCGAGGATAAGTCCCGGGGGCACCAAATCTTTGAGGGTTCGCCCGCCGCTCTTCGGGTCGTTGTGTAGGTATTTCGCAAGCGCGATGATGAGGGAGATCTTCACCAGCTCGCTCGGCTGAAGCGTGAAGCTCCCAAAGTGAATCCACCGCACCGAGCCGCGCGTCGTTGTGCCCACCATGAAGACGATGATTAAGAGGACGATGCCGCCGACGTAGATCGACCACGCGTTCCGCTCGAAATGCCGGTAATCGATGGCGACTGCAAATGCGGCAATGGCGGCGCCCATCGCGAGCTTATAAATCTGTGAGATGTAGAGCCCGGAGAGCGTCGGATGCTGACTGGTCGCGCTATAAAGATTGATGACCCCGAGTATTGTGAGCGCGCTCACGGCAAAAAAGAGCGCCCAATCGAATTGATCGCGAAGGGAACGGACGAGGGCCATCTCAGTTCCTCCTCTGCGCGAGCGCGAGATCGCGGCTCCCAAGATATTCTTCGAGGACCTGCGTCGCGATGGGTGCGGCGGTCCGCCCACCCGCGCCGCCGTGCTCGACGAGGACGATGATCGCGACCTCCGGATCGTCTGCCGGCGCGAAGCCACCGAACCATCCATGTGAGCGCGTAAGATATCGGCGAAGCCGCTCGTCCACTTCGTCCGAGATGCGCTCGCGGTGCTCGCGCGAGGTGATCACCTCAGCCGTCCCGGTCTTTCCTGCGACGATGACGCCTCCAGGAATGCGCGCATCATACGCCGTCCCGCCCTCGCGGTTGACGACACCGCGCATCGCCTCTTGGATGAGCTTGATGTGCTCGGGATCGAAGTCGAGCTTTCGGGCCACTTGGGGCGCCGGCTCCTCGATCGCCGTCCCATCCGGCGCTTCGATCCGCTCGATAAGCTGAGGCGCGTAGAGCGTTCCGCCGTTGGCGATCGCCGCATAGGAAAGCGCGAGCTGAAGGAGCGTGACGCGCGTATTTCCCTGACCGATCGCGGTATTGAGCGTATAGCCGATGCGGAAGCGTCCAAACTTTTCCTCGTACCACTTACGCGTCGCGAGGAAGCCCGCGGACTCACTGTTGATGCCGATCCCCGTCCGAGCGCCGAGGCCGAATTCACGCGCCACGCGGTCGATGTTCTCGAGACCGATCATCTCCGCGATCCGATAGAAATAGACGTTGCAAGAGCGAATCAACGCCGTGCGGGCGTCGACCTCGCCGTGGGCCGAGGTGCACCGCATGCGCTGACGACCAATATGGTAGGCGCCTTTGCACGTGAAGCGCGTCGAAGGCTCGATCTCGCCGTCACGAAGCGCGGCGAGCGAGGAAAATGGTTTGAACGTCGAGCCCGGGAAATAGCTTTCGTAGATCGTCTTGTCGATGAGTGGACGAAAGGGGTTTTCGAGCATCTCCTGATAGACATCGTGAGGGAGACGCCCGCTCCTCATGTTTAGATCGTACGAGGGCTTGGAGTAGAGCGCGCGGATTTTCCCGGTGTGGACGTCAACGACGACGGCGGCTCCGCTAGGATGCCCTCGAAACGCCCGATGGATCGAACGCATGAGCTCCATGTCGAGCGTGAGCACTGCGTCACGCCCCGGCACGGGTCGCACGTCTTCGGGGACGATATCCGAGACACTCTCATGATCCTCTTGCCGCCGCCCTCGCGCATCGACGACACTCCTCCGATATCCCGGCTGCCCCCGAAGGATCGATTCGAGGCTCTGCTCGATGCCCGAGCGTCCGATCCGCTGACCAGGGCGAAAACCTTGGTCCTTATAGCGCTCGAGATCCTCGGCGCTCACCTCGTTGAGATAGCCGATCGCGTGTGCGCCGAGTGAGCCATAGGGATAATGCCGCACTGGACGCGCCACCACATCAACGCCGGGGAGATCGTCGTGATGCGTCTCGAGCGAGGCGACCTGATCGCGACTCACATCGGTGAACATCTGGATCTGATGCGTCCGCCGATACGCAGGGACGGCCTCCAGCCGAGCGATGAACGCCTCGCGTTCAGCCTCCGTGAACTCCATCAGCGAGCTGAACAGATCAATGTCTTGGGGCCGGATGAGTTGAGGCGTGATGTAGACTTCGTAGCTCGGTCGGTTCGAGGCAATCACCCTTCCCCGCGCGTCGCGGAGAATGCCGCGCGTCGGCGGGAGTGTCACCGTCTTCGTAATGTTCGCACGCGCCATGCTCGCCCAATGCTCCCTCTCGACGAGCTGGAGCTTGACGAGCATCAGAAAAAGTACGCTAAAACAAGCGATCGCAAAAAGCGCCATCCATTTGTAGCGCTTCTTGAACTCGCCGAGCTCGCGACGATGCGAAAGGAGGTTCATGCGAGCGCGCCTCCTTCCTCACGCCGTGCGTAGAGCGCTTCGATCCGCCGCATCAGCTCGAAAATGAGCGGAGCGATGAGCCCCGTTGCAAGGCCGGCGCCAAGCATCGTCATCACCGCCTGCGATTCGTCCTCGAGAGGGAGCGGGAGCGGCGGCTCGAAGATCGTGCGCATCGCCAGCGCGGCACCGACGGCGAGGGTCGCGG
>JAAZAH010000001.1 GCA_012514415.1 Sandaracinaceae bacterium | reverse complement strand
GTGATCGACGGCGATCTCGATGAGCCTACCGTTTTGAAAGGTCTCGACGCGATCGATCACCCCGTCGAGATCGTCATCGTACCGCGCTTCGATGAGCAGCCCATCTTCATAGCGCTCAAAAACGTCCGGACGGCCCATGAGCCTTCGATCGCGCTCAGCGATGAGCACCCGACCGTTATGGCAGAGCAGCCACGTATCGATCTTATGATCGAAATTCGTGTCCATTTCCTTTCGGACGAGGAGACCGTCTTCGTAAATCAGCACCTCATCGACGAGCCCATCAAAGTCGTAATCGTATTCCTCTCGGATGGGGCGCACTTGATCGGTATCGTAGAAACGAACGATGTCGACCTTCCCGTCAAAGTTCAGATCGAACTCGGAGCAGACGCGCTGCTCGCCCTCGAAGACGTGATAGATATTCGGCTGTCCATCGCCGTTGAGATCGAGCGTTTCGACGCGGCGCTTCGGCGTCTGGCATCGCTCGCGGTCGTCGAGGTTGGGATCGCGCGCGATGACGCTTGCATCGCTTAATCGAGGCGTGGTCGAGGATTTTGACGAGGCACCGCACGCCGAAAGGGCGCTGGCGCCCAAAAGACCGACGAGCAGAGAGAGGATCGCTTTCGGCCGGTGGACGGAATTCATTCGTGGTCTACGAGGGCTATGGGCTGCGGAAAACAAGAGCGGGGTTCATCATAACGCAAGATGGGGGCGTTGGGGTGTGGTTTGCCCATGAATGGGAGTGGGCCCGAACATCACTCATTCGGCCCCGCCGCCCGCGTCGATCGATTCCGTTGCGCATCGGCTGCCATCTGCGCTCCTCCCCTTACCCCCTTCGCGCCCTTCACCCGAGGACGCTGCATCCCTCGCGCGCACCGCCCCCATCCCGTCGCTTCCCCGTCGCGCGCATCCATCGAATCCTGCGCAACCATCCTCTCGGTCCTCCCCATCAGGTGATTGCGATGAGGTAGGAACAGCGGACGAATTGCTCACAGGGATCGTTCGTGGCGCGCGACGGCGCTCGCACGCATCCGCCGCTGCGTGGACTGAGAGGTGCTCGTGAATGAGGTTGTGACGCTGAGTTTCGAGGAGATCCGGGGGATCCTTCTCCGTGAACATGCCCAGCTGCGCCTACTCGCCCTCGCGGTTGAGCGGGCCTTTCACCTCGACGAGGCCGAAAGAGCGCTCGAGGTACCCAAGCGCTTCCACGCATTCGTCGATGCGCTGCTTCGGCATAACGAACACGAAGAGGAGCTTCTCGGCGAGATTCTCCCCGGAATCGACGCTTGGGGCGAACTCCGCGCACTCCGTATGGACGACGCCCATCGCGAGACACATCGCGAGCTAGGGCGCGCGCTCTCGGCGTTCGATGAGAAAACGCCCAACGAATCATTCGACATTGCGCGCGAGCTCGTCCAACAGGTCCTCTCACATATGGACGAGGAAGAGGAAGTTTTCCTCAACGATCACGTCCTTCGCGACGACGTCATCGCCATCGGCCAAACCTCAGGCTAGGCGAGCGATCGGCGAACGGAAGACCCGCGGCAGAAGGCGGACGCGACGAAGCCCGACCGACGAAGTGGAGGATCCACACGTGGCGGGCTTCGACGCAACGCAGCCTTAGGCGCGAATCATCTGAGCGAGATAGCGCTCTTTTCCGAGGTCCTCGGCGAGCTTGAGATGCGTCTCGAGCCAATCGATGCCCTCTTCCTCGGACTCGAGAATCTCGCTGAGGAGCTGCCGCGTGCCCTCATCTCCCTTTTCGCGGGCGAGTTTGATTCCGCGGTTCAGTCGCTCCCGCGCGTCGAGCTCGAGCGCAAGATCGACTTTATGTTGCTCGATCGGATCCTGGCCGACCTTCACCGGGTTCATCCGCTGCATATTGGGGACGCCCTCGAGGAAAAGGATGCGCTCGATGACGACATCGGCGTGCTTCATCTCCTCGATGGACTCCTCGCGCTTTTTGGCCGCGAGCACCTCATAGCCCCAATCCGCGCACATTTTGTAGTGCACGTAATATTGGTTGATGGCCGTGAGTTCGGCCGTGAGCACCTCGTTAAGGAGCTCAATGATCTCTTCGTCGCCCTTCATACTCTCACCTCTTCATATCGCCCGATGGTTCGAGCGAACGCTTTCAACGACATTTCATAACCTTGGTCGCGTCTTCAACATAGCGCCCACGCCAGAAAATGCAACAAATTCAACCACTTGCACTTGATAATCACTTTCAACTCGCGCGCGCTTAGGAAGCGCCCCGTCGGGTTCAGCGTAACCTCGAGATGCAGGCAACGGTGGGAGAACACGCAGATTTACGTGCAAAAATCGCCCCCTTGCCTCAAATTGATATTGATTTTCATTTACGCGAAGCTATACCTAGCCCTGAAGCCATGCTCATCTGCCATTGCAAAAAGGTGATGGACTCGACGATCCGCGAAGCTGCTCGTAACGGCGCGAAGAGTCGGGGCCTTATCGGTCGTGTTTGCGGCGCGGGGACCGGCTGCGGCGGTTGCCTCCCCGCGGTCGACGAAATCTTGGAAGACGTCCGCGACGAATCCGCCGTCCACGTCTCTCCGCTCCGCATCCTCGGCGCCACAGGCTGAAGGCCTCTCGCCCCAGTCCTTCGGCCTCTACCCGGCGATCCGCGCTTCCGCAGGAAAGCACATCCACGCTCGCCCGCCCTGATTGCGCGAAAAGAGGAGTCCTTACCTCGGATTCGCTGCACCTCCCCGCCAAAACGCTTGAAGTTCGCCGAAGGCCCAATTGAAGAAGCGCCGCTCCCCCGAAAGGACGGCGCTTTTTTCGATTGGCTTCTCTTCGAAAAATCAGGACGCTTCGACAGCGGGCGGCATCGCGGGGAGTGACGTGCTCGTTGCGACTTCGCGCCCGGCTTCGGGATCCGCCGGCACGAGCGCCTCGAGTCCGGCGGCGCGCATCATCGCCATATCGGCTTCCACGTCGGGGTTACCGGTCGTCAGGAGCTTATCGCCGTAGAAAATGCTGTTGGCGCCGGCGGTGATGCAAAGCAGCTGCGCCTCTTCACTCATCTCCGAGCGACCGGCCGATAGACGCACCATCGAAGCCGGCATCAAGATGCGCGCCGTGGCGCACATCCGCGCCATCTCAACCGCCGTCACCTTCGGGCGATCTTCAAGCGGGGTCCCGGCCACCGCCACGAGTGCGTTGATGGGGACACTTTCCGGATGGGGTTCAAGGCGCGCAAGCGTGACGAGCATCGCCACTCGATCGTTGAGCTTTTCGCCCATGCCGATGATGCCGCCACTACAGACATGGATGCCCGCGTCTGCAACGGCCCGGATCGTCTCCAGACGATCTTCGAAGTCACGCGTGGTGATGATCTCGCCGTAGAATTCCTTCGACGTATCGATGTTGTGGTTGTACGCGGTGAGTCCGGCCTCTTTGAGCTCGCGCGCCTGCTCGTCGCTAAGCATGCCGAGCGTCGCGCAAGCCTCCATCCCGAGCGAGCGGACTCCGCGAACCATCTCGAGCACGCGCTTCCATTGGTTGCTGCCCTCTTTCGGGCTCCGCCAAGCGGCGCCCATGCAAAAGCGGCTCGCCCCGGCCTCCTTGGCGCGGCGTGCGCCCTCGAGAACCTCTTCGACGGACATCAAGCGTTCGGCCTCGACCCCCGTCTCATAGCGCGCGCTCTGCGGACAATACGAGCAATCCTCGGGGCAGGCACCGGTCTTGACCGAGAGGAGCGTACAGAGCTGCACCGCGTTGGGAGGATGGAAATGACGATGAACGGTCTGAGCGCGGTAGATAAGCTCGGGCAGCGGAAGATTGTAAATCTCGCGCGCCTCCTGAACGGTCCAATCGTGTCGAATCGAGCTCTTCTCCATGTTTTCCTCGGTTTTCCCTCGGTTTTCCCGCGGATTTCCTTCGAGTATCCTTAGCTTATCCTAGTGTGGTCCTTTTGGGATGCCGAAGGGGACGCCTGCTGGCCGCACCCGAAGTCGAGCGCATCTCGCGCATCCGAATCCGGGCGGTTGCGATCAGCTCTAGCAGAGGGCGACGGAACAAGCGAGCGGAGCCGCTCCACTGTCTGCCCTCAGCCGATCGACCGCGCACCGGCCATCGTCTCCGGAGCCCGAGGAGGGATCGTCAGCGAGGGCGCCGCGGTCAGCCGAGGATTGAAAGATGGCTCGAGCCCGCGTAGCTTCCGAAGGACGTGTCCTCGAGTGACGAACAAATGCCGGCCACCGCGCGAAAGGCGAACCGAAGCGGCCTCCTCGATGTGCTCATCCCGCGGATGGAGGACGCGCCGCTATTGGCCGGACTTGCGGCGACGATGGCGACGCTCGATTTCATCCTTCGCCGCTGCCTCATCCGCTTTTTCCTCGAGCCCGGGCTTCTCACGTCCAAGGGGCGCGCGCTCAGCACGCTTCCGCTCAACGCCTTCGCGATCGCGGGCGGGATCGCGCTTTTTTTATCCCTCGGCGTGTTTCTCGCCGCACCGCGCCTCCCCGCTGACAATGAAGAGGTACGTTCCCTTCGCGGGCTCGAACGCTTCATCCGCGTGATGCTCCTCTTCGCCGCGTTCATCGTCCTCAGCACGCTCATCGTCGCCATGCGCTCCTTGAGCTTCGATCCCTCGAGAGTGCTCCTCGGCGCGGCGGCGGCGCAGCTGCTGATCTCGAACATCGCCTTGGGGGCGACGCGCTTTCGCGCCGCAATGAGCCTCCGCATCGCGGCTGTTTTTTTGATCGTCACGGCGCTGGGCGCCTTCCTTCATTTTCTCCTCCCGCTCGCGTTTGAGCGCGGACAAAGCGCGCTTCCGATGCTGCGCGCAGCCTCCGCGCTTCGCCGAATGGGAGAGCTCGCCTTCCTTTCGACGCCCTTCCTCCTCGTATGGGGAAGTAGAGCGCGCCTTCGCGCTCGGCCGTGGATCGCGCTCGTCTCTTTTTTGCTGGTCGGCTCACTTGTCTCGCTCGCCTACCTCGGCCTCCGCGGAGCTCATCGCCGCGATGATTTCGAGACGCTTCTCTATGCGCTTCTTCAACTCGACGCGCTCGCGAGCCTCTCCCTCTCACTCTATGCGCTCCCCTTGGGCGCAGGTGCCGGAATCGCCGCGGCGCTCCTCTTTGGGGGAGATTCGCTTGGAAGGCAGCGCGGACTCGGCCTTCTCCTCTATCTGATCGCGGGCTTTGGGCCGCTCAGCCCGGCGCTCCTCCTCGCCTCGGCCTTGGGGGCGATCCTCATCCTTCGAAGCATCATCGCCGAAGCGCCCCACGGCGAAGGGCGCCCCATCGCTCCGCTCGCCGGACCCGTTGCGCAGCCGGGCCTTTCCCCCTGAGCTCGGCCGGTTTAGCGAAAAGGCGCCACCTCGAGATGTCGAGATGGCGCCTCGTCTTCGATGCCGGAGGCGCGGCCGAGCTTCGCCCGCAGTAGCGCTCAGTCGAGCTTCGCCCGCAGTAGCGCTCAGTCGAGCTTCGCCCGCAGTAGCGCTCAGTCGAGCTTCGCCCGCAGTAACGCTCAGTCGAGCTTCGCTACCGCCTCCGCGATCCTACGAAGGCCCTCGCGGATATTCTCGACGCTCGTCGCATAGCTCATGCGGATAAAGCCCGGCGCACCAAAAGCCGTACCGGGGACGAGCGCAACACCGCCTTCTTCGAGGAGGTAATTGCAGATCGCGAGATCGTCCTCGAGCACCTTCCCGTGGGCACGCTTCCCGATAAGCCCCTCGACCGAAGCGAACGCGTAAAACGCCCCCTCCGGCATGCGACAGACGAAGCCCGGGATGCGGTTCATCTCTTCGATGATCACCGAGCGGCGCTCTTCGAACGCTCGGCGCATCTCTTCGAGCGGCTCGCGCGGTCCATTGAGTGCAGCAATCGTTCCCCACTGCGCGGCAGCCGTGGGGTTCGTCGTCGCTTGACCTTGGATCTTATCGCACGCTGCAGCGACATGCGCCGGGCCAAGCATCCAGCCGATTCGCCAGCCTGTCATCGCGTAGGTCTTGCTCACGCCGTCGACGATGATGATGCGATCTTTGAGGTCGGGCGCGATCTCGACGAGCGAGCGCTGCTCAAAATCGCCGTAGACGAGCTGGCCGTAGATCTCGTCGCAGATCACCCAGTAGTTCCCCTCGCGGATCACCTCGGCGAGCGCGCGCAGATGCTCCGGGGCGTAGGCGGCGCCGGTGGGGTTGGAGGGACTACAGATCACGAGCGCCTTCGTCTTGGGCGTGACGGCTGCGCGGAGCGCCTCGGGCGAGACGCGGAAGCCCTCTTCCTGCTTGGTCTCGATGATGACGGCCTTTGCGCCGGCGAGCGCCGCGTGCTCGGGGTAGCTCACCCAATAGGGCGCCGGGACGAGGATCTCGTCGCCCTCATCGTAAAGCGCGAGCGCGAGGTTGAAGAGCGCGTGCTTGGCGCCCACCGAGACAACGATCTCATTCGGCTCGTAAACGATGCCGCCCCGCCTCCGCGCCGAATCCTCCGCGATGGCCTTGCGGACCTCAGCGATGCCGCGCGCGGCGGTGTAGTGTGAGGTCTTCCCCTCGGCGATGGCGCGAAGGATCGCCTCCTCGATGTGTTTGGGCGTCCCAAAGTCGGGCTCGCCGACACTATAAGAGAGGATGTCGCGGCCTTCTTCTCGGAGCGCGCGCGCACGATCGGTGATGGCGACGGTGGCAGATGGCTTGATGTTTTCAAGCCGGCTTGCGAGTGAGGGTGCTGTCATAGACGGGATGCTCTACCACCCTCGCGCCATTGCAGCAACGCCCAGCATGCTCCTTTCTCGCCCCATCGAAAGGAAGAATTTCAGGGGAGCGGAAGTCGCCAACACTGCGAAGAATTTAGAATAAATGGCTCACCCTCGACGTTGACAGGCACACTCCCCCGCGATACGAAGATTCCGCGGTCTGCATGGAGCAGACCTCGGGGGAATCGGATAAGCTCTAAGCCATCCCTCGGGAAAAGTTCGCCATCATGCCCATTCGCATCAGCCTTCTCCTTCTCCTCGGTACACTGCTTTTCGTCGGCTGCGGTCCGAAATACCCGCGCTGTGAAAAAGATGAAAACTGCCACGCCGGGGAATATTGTGTCGACGGTCAATGCCAAGAATGCCGCGTTGACAGCCATTGCGCGCCCGGTCAGCGATGTGCCGATGGCCGCTGCGAGGAGATCCCCGATTATTGTACGAGCGATGGCGATTGCGGCGAAAATGAGCGCTGCGAGCGCAACCGTTGCCAAGCCTTTGAGGTGACTTCGACCCCGGAGCCCGTGACGAGCGAGGCGCCGCCCTGCACGGTCGAGCCCGTCTATTTCGATTTCGACGTCGACGAGCTCGACTCGCGCGCGCGCGATCAGGTGAACGCGAACTTCCGCTGCGCCCGTGAACGCGGGATCGAAAGCTTTCAACTCGTCGGCCACACCGATCCGCGCGGCACCGAAGAATACAACCTCGCGCTCTCCGATCGCCGCGCGCGCTCGGTCAAGCGCTATCTCGTCTCACTCGGCTTTGCCGAGGGACAGCTTCGCACCATGGGGCGCGGTGAGGAGATGTCGACAGGGACGGATGAAGCGAGCTACCGGCGCGATCGCCGCGTCGATTTCATTGAGCGCTAAGTCCGGATGAGAACGCTCGCTCTCTCCATCGGCACCGTCCTCGTTCTTAGCGGCTGCCTCTACACGCAGGCGCGAGGCGAGCTCGTCGAGGCCGAACTCCGAAAACATCAAGAGCGCATCCGAGAGCTCGAGGTGCAGGTCGTCAACCAGCGCGAGGAGCTCGCTGCCGAAAACCGGAGTGCGTCGGATAAGATCGCCGAACTCCGTGAAGTGATCCGTGAGGCCACCGAGATCGTCACGCGAAATAGCGCCGACGTTGGAGCCGACGTCGAAGCGCTCAAGACGCGGCTTGCGGCAGTGGACGGCGTCCTCGACGAGCTCAGGCATCACCTCGAAACGCATGAGCAAGCCTCCAAAGAGCGCATGGACGCCCTCGAGGCGAGCTTGCGTCAGTTCGCCATCCGTGCGGGAGTCGCGATCGAGCTGTCGGAAAGTGAGCTTCCTGCCGATCCCGCCTCGCATCTCGACGCTGCGAAGCGCGCCTCCGAGTCCGGAGAGCACGGCATGGCGCAGGCGCTCTACCGGGCGTTCATCGTCCGATATCCTGAGGACCAACGCATCGAAGAAGCCCGCTATCTCCTCGGCGAGAGCTATCTCAAGAGCGAGAAGCCGCAGCAAGCTCTAGGCGCATTCCAAGAGATCATTCGTCATCACCGGAGCGGAAAACGCATGCCCGACACGCTCTTCTTGATGGCGGAGGCGTTTTCGCAGCTCGGCTCCTGCACTGATGCGAAGGCCGCGCTCGACGCGCTCGTGCGCAATCACCCCCGATCGCCGCATGTGAACGCGGCCAACACCGAGCTCCGCGCCATCTCGCAAGGCAAAGGCCGCTGCCAGCGCTAGGTCACGTGCGGGCTGTGATTTGACCCATCGGCGAAGCGCGATTCACTTCGCGAAGAGTGCCCGAATGTCACGCTCAAGCTCCTCAAGCCCCTCGCCATCGCTTCGATAATACCCGCGGATGCGCGCCTCCTCGTCGAGGAGGACGAGATGCGTGGCGTGCAGGATATCGAAGCCATCGGCGCCGAGCGGGACCCGATCGCCTGCGCGGACGCGAAAACCGCGCTCGATCGCGATGCGCACATCCGCAAGCGGCCCCGTGAGGTAAATCCATCGATAGTCCGCCCCGCGCTCCTTCGCGTAAGCCGCGAGAACCTCGGGAGTGTCGTATTCGGGATCGACCGTGATGGAGAGCATCTTCACTTTCTCCTTCAGATCGCCGAGCCGATTTTGAAGGTTCAGCATCTGCGAGGTGAGTAGCGGGCATGCGGTGACGCAGCGAGTGAAGATGAAGCTCGCGATCAACGGCTCTCCGCGGAGGCTCTCGACGTTTCGCTCGTTCCCGTGTTGATCAAGGAGCAAAAACTCGGGGAGCTCGCCGATGATGGGAGGAGGTTCGGTGGAGCGCTTCGCGCAGGCTCCCGCCCCGATCGCGATCAGGATCCCGAAAAGCAGCGCGCTCCGCGCTTGGGTAGAGCACGAGCGGAGTGCGCCGAGTGCGAAAAGGATGGAGCGTTGAACCCGAGGGATACGACGTGCTTCGATCATCCGAGGATGAGCGCGTCAAGTCCGAGGACGACGAAGAGGAAGGTGAGGTAGAGAAGCGACGCAACGAAGAGCCGGCGCGCCCAGACCTTCGGTTCGTCCGTGCGGATGCCGCGCAGCGCGGAGAAGAGGAAGTAGAGGCCGAGGAGCGTTGATCCGACAAGGTAGATGGGTCCCATGACCTTGAGCGCAAAGAGAAGGCTCGTCATGGGGAGCAGCAGCGCCGTGTAGAAGACAGCCTGCGCCTTCGAAGGACCGATGCCCTTGATGCTCGGGAGAACTTTGAGACCCGCGCGCTCGTATTCCTCTTGGCGAAAAACGCTGATGGCGAGGAAATGCGGGATCTGCCAAAGGAAGAGAATACCAAAGAGGACGAGCCCCGGCGCATCGAGCGTTCCGGTGGCGCCAGTCCAGCCCATCAAAGGCGGCATCGCACCAGGGACGGCGCCGACGAGGAGCGCCGTCGGGCTCGTCTGTTTCATCGGCGTGTAAACGACGACGTAGGAAAATAGAGCGAGCGCACCGAGCGCCGCCGTGAGCATATTGATGCTGAGAGCGAGAACAGCAAGCGTACCAAGGCCGAGGACGAGCCCGACGATGAGGCCCCATTGGGGCGCAAGGCGCCCGGCCGGGAGCGGACGGCTCGCAGTGCGCTCCATCAAGCGATCGCTATCGCGCTCCAAATAGCAGTTGAGGGCGTTTGCCCCGCCCACAAGGAGCGAGATCATCGAGAGCAGGAGCGCCGTCCGAAGCGGGCTATGCTGCACACCAGCGAGCCAAGCGCCGCCGGCCGCCGTGATCAGGACAAGGAGCGTGATGCGGGGCTTCGTAAGGGCGATGATGTCGCGGAGCGTGTGCTTATGCGACCGGGGGAGCGTAGCGGTCGTTTGCATAGGGGAACTCATGATTCAGAGGTTGGTCTGAGGAGCGGCTCGAGGCCCGAGGTTCGACGCTCTCGGGCGTAAGCGCGCGAGTGGAGCCCTCCTGATTGGAGCAGATCGCTCTACCTGAGGCAAAGCTCCGGTCTGGATGGTGGACTCAGCTCCGCGGAAGGTCAAGGCGCAGCCTCCGATCGCCGCTATGGGGGAGGAGTGCGATAAATCACAAAATTTAAGCATCAAGTGACGCGGATGGTGGCATTATCGACGTATGAGTGCCCGATATCACCTCTCCTTGCTCGTCCTCGTTTTGGCCGTCTCCGCGTGTGACTGCGGCGACGAGCCCGGAATCGGCGATGACGCCTCGATCCCCGAGGATGCCGCCACCGGACCGGAAGAAGAGGACGAAGACAAGCGCATCGCCTGCAACGAAGCGGGCGCGTGCGAAGACGGCCTCTTCTGCGGCCAAAACAATTTCTGCTGCCCGCTTCGAACGCTTTGCGGCGGCAATTGCTGCGCTGACGGCGAGACATGCGAGGGCGCCCTCTGCCGCCTCGATTGCGGCGAGGGCAGGAGCCGCTGCTCAGACGGCGACGGAAACGATCGATGCTGCGACGAAGGCGAGCTCTGCGTCTCGGGCGCGTGCTTTGCGCCCTCTTCGACGCCGTGCCGCGATTTCGTCGAATGCCCGGCGGGCCAATATTGTGAGTTTGCGCTCGGCGAAGAGGGAAGCGGGATCTGTCTCCCTCAGGCGGGGGGCGAGATGTGCGCGATTCCACCCGAGGGTTCCGACGTCCAGCCGACCCTCGCTTGGCGCTGGCCGCCGCGTCAAAACCCGAACCAGCCTTGGAGCGATCCCGTGGGCATCGAGGCGCCCGATCACGTCCACGTGATGATGGCACCGATGGTCGCGAACCTCACGGATGACAATGGAAATGGCATCATCGACGAGGGCGATATCCCCGATGTCGTTTTCAATACCTTCAGTCGGAATACGACAAGTCCGCCGTACGGACGCGATGGCATCCTCCGCATCGTAAGCGGAGACGGTGAGCGCACCATCCACTCATTCACCGGCGCCGATGAGCGCGTCGTCGGCGGGGCACAGGTCGCGATCGCCGATCTCGACGGCGACGGCTTCCCCGAGATCGTCACCTGCTCATCCGCATACACCGGCTCGAGCTATGCGACGACCGGCCCCCTCATCGCCTTTACCTCAAAACCCATCGCCGGCGATCCGAGCAACCGACAGTGGCAGGTGATGTGGCGCGCCGACGATGGCGAAGCCGGTCGAGCCGATTGCGGCCAAGCCGGACCCGCGATCGCCGATCTTGACGGGGATGGGATTCCCGAAGTCTTCGTCCGCTATACCGTCGTGAGTGGTCTCGACGGGACGATCTTAGCGCATGAGACCTGCGGCGCCTTCGGTTCGAAGGGACTCGCTGACCACAACCCGTGCGACTACACGACCGCGGCAGATCTCGACCTTGACGGTGAGCTCGAGATCGTCGGCGGAAACGTGGCGTTCAAATACACACCCGAGGTTGAAGAGGAAAGCGGCGAGCTCCGCTTCGGCCTTACGCCGCTTTGGGATTATCGCGACTGCGAACACGCGAGCGCCGATCCCGACTTCCCGCCGAATCCCGATCCGAGTTGCCGCCGCGATGGCTATCCCGCGGTCGGCGATTTTGATCTCGACGGTTGGCCCGAAGTCGCCGTCATCGAGAGTGGGCGGATCGACCTCAACCACGGCACCCATTATTCCGATCACTTCCTCTCCATCCGCAATGGGCAGACCGGCGAGCTCCTCGCGCCCTCGCAGGATTTGAACCTCCTCGCTCCCCCGGAGACCGTGAACCACGCGACCGATTGCAAATACCTCCGTGTCGGAGCCGAAGAGGTCGAGGAGGTCACGGAGGACGATTACAATGACGATCCGACGGGCATCGAAAAGATCTGCCTTATCGGAGGCGGCGGTCCTCCGACCATCGCGAATTTCGATCCGGACGATCCCGAGCCCGAGATCGCGGTCGCGGGGGCTTATAATTACGCCGTCTTCAACGTCGATCTGCATAACCCGAACCCGGAGCTGCGGATCACCGAACTCTGGGCCAAGCGGACCGTCGATCATAGCTCTCGGAAGACCGGCTCATCGGTCTTTGATTTCGACGGCGATGGCGCCGCAGAGGTCGTCTATAACGATCAGGAGTGGCTCCGCATCTACGACGGAAAGACTGGAGATACGGTCTTCTGCCAATGCAATTTCAGCGCGACCCTCTGGGAATATCCGATCGTCGTCGATGTCGACAATGACGGGCAGAGCGAAATCGTCGTCGCGACGAATGCGTACTCGTGGTCTTTCTACAACAACCCGACCGAAGAGATTTGGCGCTGTAATCCCTCGCCCGAGCCCGATGATTGTACGGACGCGGTGTTGAACGTGCCCGAGGGCTGGCGCGACGATCCGGATGCGCCGGCTCTCCCGGCGCCCGCGAATGCAGTCGCTGCGCAGAGCGCTCCCGCCGGCATCTCGGTCTACAAGGGTCCCGGCCAAGGCTGGATCGGCACGCGGCGCATCTGGAACCAGCACACCTACCACGTGACGAATATCACGGAGCTTGGACGCGTTCCCGCGCGCGAGACAACGAACTGGACCCAGAACTCCCTCAATAACTTCCGCTTGAACGTGCAGCCGGGCGCGACCTACCAGCCCGATGTTCGACTCCAAAATGCGTCGGTCCAGGTGGGTGGCTGCGGAATGCCAATGACGATCTACGTCGAGATCCACAACGCGGGGTGGGCCGCCGCGCCGGTCGATTTCCCGGTCTCCTTCTACCAACTCAAAGGCGAGGAGCCGGCGGCGCTCCTCGGAACGGTGCTCACGGAAACTCCGCTCTTTCCCGGCGAGACGCGCCTCCTCGAGCTTCAGGTGACTCCCGAGGAAGAGCTCGTGAGCTTCCGCATTCGGGCCAACGATCCGGGTGAGGAAGATGTCGATGTCGTCGCCGAATGCCGAGACGACGGAAAGCAGGTGGATGTGAACGCGAGATGCTTCCAGTTCGGCCCCGGTTGATTCGAGAGCGACGCCGCTCGCTCACGCGAACGAGAGGGTCGCGGAGATCGCGGCCGCGATCGGGAAGCGCGCATCGGTCCATTTTTCAACGGGCTTTCGATTGGCGGGCCCGCTGCTAGAATGCGCCCGATGCGTCCCCTCCATCGGCTCTCCACTCGACTCCTCGTTGTCTTCTTCGGCATCACCCTCTTTTGGGGCTGTGCCTCGGCTCCGCGAAATGAACCGCGCTCGGCCCCACAGCCCGAGCTTCTCGAAGAGGCCGAGGAACGAATCGAACGCGGCGCTTCGGAGGGATCGGGCTCCGATCCCCTTCCAGAAAAAGCCGATGCGGAGGCGCGCCCTTCTTTTCTCTATCGAATCGAAGGCGGGCTGAGCGATTCATATCTCCTCGGGACCATCCATCTCGGTGTTGGCTTTTATGAAAACCTCGGCCCCGAAGCGCTCGAGCAGATTGGAACGAGCCGCGTCATCTATACCGAGCTTTCGAGTGATCCCGATACGGCCGAGATCGCCGCTCAGTTTTTTCTTGGCGAGGGCGCCGAGCTCCGCGCGCTCCTTGGAGAGGCGCGCTTCGAGCGCCTTGCCTCCAGAGTCTCGAGCCTTCCTCGCGAATATCTGAACCGCCTGAAGCCGTGGGCTGCGCTCGTTTTCGCGAGCGTCCAAGAGTATCAGCAGTATCAGCTTCAAATCGGAGGCGACCCGAGCGTCTCGATGGATACTGAGCTTCAGGCCTTCGCGAAGGAAAGAGGCATCCCGAACGTCGGCCTCGAGACCGCGAAAGAACAGCTCGACGCTTTTGAGGCGATCGCGCTTGCCGAGGTCATCGCCCTCGTCGATGAGCTCGTCGATCGGCCGCTCTTCGAAGAGGCCCGCGCCCTCCTCGAAGCCTATCGAAGTGGGGACGAGGCGGCGCTGCTTGAGGCTCTCGATATGGAGCGATCGAGAGAGCGTGCGCCCGCGTATTACGAAAAGCTCCTTCGGGCGAGGAACCATCGATGGCTCGAGACACTTGGGCCCGAGCTCAAAGAAGGCGCGATCACCGTCGGCGTCGGCGCCGCCCATCTCTTTTACGAAGATGGATTGATCAAGCTCATCGAAGACGCGGGCTACAATGTCGTCAAGCTCCCTTGACTATTTCCGCCGAGCAGAAAGATAGTCAGTCTCCCTTGACTATTTTCGCCGAGTAGAAAGATAGTCAAGCTTTCTTGACTTATGAACTTGGGCTGGGCCGAGATTTTAGGTTGATGACCGACTCATTGAGGGCATTGGTCGTCAACTAGTCAATTTGACCTGACGACTTTTCTTTGGGAAAGGAGCGATGGCGCATGAAAACGGCCCCATGGATGATGGAGCCTCGACGGTAGTCAATCTAACTTTACTAACTGCCCCACCCTTCGCGCGCCGCACCGCTTCATTGCGTCTTCACTTCATCGCCCTCGCGCATCTCCTCGATCGCTCGTTTTGCCCAAGCCTCGTACTGATCGGCCTCGATCGCATGACGTGCGCGGCGCGTCAGCTCTCCGTAAAAATGAAGGTTATGCTGCGTGAGGAGCCGCCCGCCGAGCTGCTCCCCCGCCTTCATCAGATGCCGTAGATAGGCCCGCGTGAACTTTTGGCAGGTCGGGCAGGCGCATCCTTCTTCGAGAGGCGACTCATCCTCGGCGTGTCGCGCCTGTTTCAAGTTCACCCTCCCTCTGAAGGTGAGTGCTTGGCCATTTCGCGCGTTTCGTGTGGGCAGGACGCAATCGAAAAGATCGATCCCGGCACCCATCGCCACGATCAGATCGATCGGCGTCCCGACGCCCATCAGATATCGAGGGCGATCTTGGGGCATCTTGGGACCGAGGACCTCGAGAAGCTCGTACATCCGCTCCACCGGCTCGCCCACGCTGAAGCCACCGAGCGCAACGCCGTCGACGGGGAGCGCGGCGATATGTTCGAGATGTTCGAGGCGGAGGTGTTCGTATGTGCCGCCTTGAACGATTCCAAAGCGGGCTTGGCCTTCATAAGGCTCGGTCTTCAGGCAGCGCTCAGCCCAGAGATTGGTGATGCGGATGGCCTCGCGGATCTCCGACTCGGGGGCGGCACCGGGCGGACAGATATCGAGGAGCATGGCCACGTCCGAGCGGAGGAGACGCTGCACGCGCATGCTTTCCTCGGGCGTCATCAAGAGCTTCCGCCCGTCGAGGTGCGATCGAAAGCTGACGCCCTCCTCTTCGATTTTTCGGAGCTTCGCGAGGCTGAAGATCTGAAAACCGCCGCTATCGGTGAGCATCGCGTGGTCCCAGCCCATAAAGCGAGGTGCGCCTCCCAAGCGATCGATGAGCTCGGCGCCGGGCCGGATCCAGAGGTGATAGGTATTGGCGAGGATGATTCGCGCGCCCGTCGCCTCAACCTCTTGCGGCGTCTGCGTCTTTACCGTCGCTTGCGTCCCGACCGGCATGAAGACGGGAGTCTCGATGATCGCGCGCGGCGTCGTGAAACGCCCTCGCCGAGCGTCTCCGCTCGTAGCGAGCACCTCGAAGGAAAAGCCTTCCCTCATTTCCGCGCTCCTCGATCCGGACGAATCAACATCGCGTCACCATAGCTGAAGAAGCGGTACTTCTCCTCGATCGCCATGCGATACGCCGCTCGGATGGTTTCGATGCCGCCAAAGGCCATGACGAGCGCAAGGAGCGTGGATCGGGGGAGATGAAAGTTGGTGAGGAGCGCATCGATGACGCGAAACTCAAAACCGGGCTGGATGAGGAGATCGGTCGTTGCCGCTCCCGCTTGGGGCACGCCGTGCTCGCGAGCAGAGGCCTCGAGGGCGCGCGTCACCGTCGTGCCGACCGAGAGGATTTCGCGGCCTTCCTCCCGCGCAGAGGCAATCGCTTCGGCGGTCTCTTCTGGGATATAATAGCGCTCGCGGTGCATCGGATGTTCGTCGAGATCGTCGACCTTCACCGGGCGAAATGTGCCGAGCCCGACGTGAAGCGTGATGGTGGCGAAGCGATGACCGGCCAGCTTGAGCTCTTCGAGGAGGGCGTCCGAAAAATGAAGACCGGCCGTCGGCGCCGCGACGGCGCCGCGATGTTCGGCGAAGATCGTTTGATAGCGCTCACGATCGAGCTCGCTCGCTTCGCGCTGCATATAGGGCGGAAGCGGCATCATGCCGAGCGCATCGATCGCCTCGTCGATCGTGCTTGGGTCCGTCCCTCTGCTAGGCGCTTCGAGGCTCAGTGTGGCCTCAAAGAGACCGTCTTCGTTTCGAGGCCCGAGCTCCACCGAGAGACGATCGCCAAAAGTGAAGCACTGTCCCTCGGCCAGCTTTTTTGACGCGCGCCCCATCACGAGCCAGCGCTCCTCGCGTCCGTCCTCACCGATGGATTCGAGCTTCTCGAGCAAAAAGATCTCGACCTTTCCGCCGGTCTCGCGTCGTCCGATCAAGCGGCAGGGAAAGACGCGCGTATCGTTGAAAATGAGGAGCGCCGGGCGAGGTAGAACACTCGGTAGATCGCGAATGGTCCGGTGCGAGATCGCGCCACCCTCGACGAGCATTAACCGCGCGGCGTCTCGTTGCTCGAGCGGCTCCTTTGCCACGCGCTCCGCGGGGAGATCGTAATCTAGTTCATCGATACGCATGGTCGAGCTCTACGGGACCTCTTTGGTGCGCTCGGCGATGATGGCCGCGCTGAGGCGCGGGATGGAAACGACCTCTCCGCTTTCACCATCTCGAATGCGGCGCGTCCCGGCGATCTGTCCGGCGAAGGCGATCCAGCGATAAGGCGCAATGTCGAGCTCTTCTCCGTAGCTCACCCAGAGGGGACATCGCTCGAGCGTGGGGCAGTTGCGCGAGAGCACTTGGAGTTCCGTCGCGCCCCCTCGTCGCTCGATCTGATAGACGAGTCCCTCGAGCGTTTGCCTTTTTCCGCGATAGCGCGCGGGGTCACGCGCGAGTTCGGCGTAGGCGATCACCTCCTCGCTCGGATATGCGTCGAGCGCTGCGCCGCGATCCCTCACTCTTTCGACGCGGAGGGTTCGTTCGGTCGGAAGCCGCTCGGGCGCGAAGACCTCGAGTTTGAACTCGTAGAGCGCGTGATGCGGGAGCTGCCTCTCGATGCGGAACTCGTCGCCCTCGAGCGGGATCGCTTCGCCATCGAGCCTCACCTCATCGGCCCCGCGCGCTGAGCCGCGGATCACGATGCGATCGGCCTCCGTGATAAGCTCCTCGCCGGGAGTGGCGAGGCGGAGCGGGGCGCGGCGGAGGCGAAGCGGATAGCGCTCGCGAAGAATCTCCCCGCGCGGCGTCTTCAGGTGGATGTCGAGATCGAGCGAAAGCGATTGTTCGTCAGGGCGAAGCTCGGGGAGGGGTTGGATTCCGCGTCCGAACGTATCGAGCTCGACCATTTTCCCATCGATGGACAGGAGCGAACCTTGAGCGACGCGGACGCTGAGTACCGCCTCCGCGTCTTTGGGGTCGACCGCCAGATGAAAGGGGAGATCGATGCGGACGGTTTCTTCGGTGAACTGCCCGTCCGGGAGACGCCGCTCAAGCTTGAGAAGATTTTCTCCGAGGTCGAGCGCGCTCATCGAGATGGGGAAGAGGAGCAGGTCGCCGCGCTTTTCTCCGCGCGCACCAAGGAGACGATATGCGCCTTCGCCGCGAAGGGGGACGGCGACTTTCAGACCGCTTGGTTCAAAAAGCAGGTCACCTTCGATGGGACCGCCGCGAAAGCTCAAGACGAGCACGATGGAGGCGAGGATCACGGCGAGGGCAACGCCGCCAACGAGGCGCGCCTTTTTTCCAAAGCCCTCTTGTCGCAGCGCCGAGCCCCACCCCCCAAAACTCGAACCCCGAATGAAGAGGTCGAGCTCCGAGACGCGCTCGTTGATGCGCGCCTGCCGCTTGCGCTCTTCATTGATGTCGCTCGGCACTTGGCGCGGGTTCGTCGCCTTCCGACTCGCGACCAGGACCTGGCCCGTCTTTGGTGAAGCGCCTTCGGGCGGTAAATAGTCGGGGTTGATCCCTGCATTCTGCCCGGGCCGTGGGCGGCGTCGCTTTTTTAACGTGGAAGTCTCTTCGGGAGCGACGCGGAGATCGGGTCTTAGGGGCGCGTCGAGGCGGCGCTCGATTCGGCGCATGGGAGCGTCCGAAGCGCCGCCATCCGCCGAGCTCCGCGTAGAGTCGTCCCGGCGCTTCAAGGGATCGGGCTCTAAATCAGAGCCTGCGCCCTTTTCGAGCGCGGCTTCATCCTCAGGCGCCACGGAAGCGGGGGCCACGCTCCGGGCCCCTGCCATGAGATCGGAGCCAAACAGGGTCCTGCCCGCGTCCACGACCGGCTCTTTGGCTTGATGCGCGGTGGAGGGTCGAGCGGCATCGAGCTCCGCACCGAAGAGTGTCGGCTGGCTTTCGCGCCCACTTGAACTTGAGCGTGAGGGCTTGTGCGGCTGCTTGAGTGCACGCCCGCACTCACCGCAAAAATTCGCGAGGGCTTCGTGGGGGGCTCCGCAGCTCGGACAGTGCGATTGCACGACGCTCGCTCAGCTGCGCTCGATGCCCATCACATCGAACATATCGTAAAGTCCGGGCGTCTGATTTGCCGCAAAGAGGGCCGCGCGCACGGCTCCGCGCGCGAAGATCATCCGGTCGGTCGCTCGATGCGTGAGCTCGAGCCGCTCTCCGAGACCGCTGAGGTAGAGCGTATGTTCGCCGACGACGTCACCGCCGCGGAGGGCCATCACCCCGATCTCGCGATCCGTCCGTGCGCCGACTTGGCCGTCGCGCCCCGTCACGCGATCGTCGCGCGCGCTGAGGCCCTTTGCCTCGGCCACGACCTCAAGAAGCTTAAGCGCGGTCCCGCTCGGGCTATCGACCTTCATCCGATGATGCATCTCGATGATCTCGGCGTCGAACGCAGGCCCCATCAATTTGGCGGCGAGCTCCGCGAGATAGAAAAGCGCGGTCACGCCTTGGCTGTAGTTCGGCGCATACACCACGGCACGGTCCTGCGCGCGGTCCCGAATGAGCGCTTCGGTCTCGTCCGTGAGGCCAGTCGTCCCGATGACGATCTTTGCTTTCGAGCGTGCCGCGCTTTCAAGGAGCTTCGCGGTCGCATCCGGAAGAGTGAAATCGATGATCACATCCGTCACTTCGAGCGCGCGATCGAGTGAATCTTCGATTGTGATCTCAGCACCGGCCGCGCCGATGAATTCTCTGAGCGCGCGGCCCGCCACCGCGGCGCGATCGACGGCTGCGACGAGCGCCGCGCCTTCCGTCTCATGAATCACTTGCGCGATGCTCTGGCCCATACGCCCGGCCGCGCCATGAATCGCGATCTTTACTGCCATGAAGACTGACTCCGAAACAAGAGCGGCTCCCTTTATGGAAGCGCGTCTCCCTAGATCGCATTGAATCCCCTCAAATTCAAGGAGACGCTTTTCGGTCGAACGAAAGCCTGTCTCGGAGAAGCGTGAGCCGCTTGATCAGGCCGCCGGACGTTTCTCGCCGCGCAGCTCCACCGAGATAAGGTTCGAAATCCCCGGCTTCTCCATCGTCACACCGTAAAGCACATCCGCGTACTCCATCGTCCGTTTGGAGTGCGTGATCACGATGAACTGGCTGTGATCCGTCATCTGCCCGATCGCCTCGGCGAAGCGAGCCACATTGGCCTCATCGAGTGGCGCATCAACCTCATCGAGAATGCAGAAGGGGCTCGGCTTGTACTGGAAGATGGCGAAGATGAAGGCGACCGCCGTGAGCGCTTTTTCGCCGCCGCTCATCAGTTCGAGAGAACCGAGCTTCTTCCCCGGAGGCTGAGCGACGATATCGACGCCCGAGCCCAAGAGATCGTTCGGATCGGTCAGCTTGAGTTCAGCCGAACCACCGCGGAAGAGCGTCGGGAAGACCCGTTTGAAGCGCTCGTTGATGCCGATGAACGCGTCGCGGAAAAGCTCGCGACTCTCTTTATTCATCTGGCGAATCGCCTTCTCGAGCTTTGAGAGCGAATCGAGGAGGTCGTTTCTCTGCTCATCAAGGTAGCGGAAGCGCTTGTTCTTCTCTTCGTACTCCTCGATGGCCATGAGGTTGATCGGACCCATGCGCTCGATGAGCTTCGTAAGCTCGTCAATGCGCGAAATGGTCGCGACATCAGGCAGCTCTTTCGCGTGGTGCTGGATCAGCTCCTCGCGAAGGTCGACATGCCACTTCTCGGCGACGCCCTCGATGAGGTGCTCTTTCGCGATAGCGAGCTCTCGGAGGCGCATCTTCTTTTCATTCAGCGTCTCGCCGAGCTTTTCGACGCGTTGACGGAGCTCGCGGATCTCGCTCTCTTTGCCTCCGATGGCCCCCTTCGCCTCTTCGTATTGCGCGCGCTTGAGTGAGGCATCTTCGCGCGCCTGTTTCGCGAGGTCGACGGCCGCGTCGAGCTCAGCGCGGGCTTTATCAGCGTCCTCAATGAGCTGCGCGGCCTCTTTTTCGGCGTTGGTCAGATCGGCTCGGAGCCGCTCTTCGCGCTGGTCGAGTTCGTGAGCTGTATATTCGAGGCGATCGAGCGCATTCCGCTCGCTCTCAGCCCGCTGTTTCGCCTGGGCCGCGCGGACCCGCACCTCGGTGAGGCGGACCGATTGCTCGTCGACGAGGGCGCGCTTTTCTTCGAAGCGCTCCTCGGCCTCCATAAATTGCGATTCGAGCGCAAGCTCCTCTTCGTATGCCGCGTCGAGGTCAGCACGCGCTTCAGCCTCCTCCTCGTCCATCTCGGCAAGATGGGACGAGAGGCCGGTCGTCTCTTCGCTGAGCTCCTCGATTCGGCGCCGAAGGCGTGCAAGCTCATCGTCGACGCTGCGCAGATCTTTTTCGGCAGCGACCACGGCAAGCGCGGTGTCGTGTGAGGCGGTGCGCGCGGCTTCAAGCTCGGCCTCGAGGCGTGAAATCTGTTCACGGAGTGAGCGTCGCTCGGTGTCGGAAGCCTCGAACTGACCCTCGAGCGCCCGCACCTCATCTGCGATGGCGCTCATCTCCGCCTTCACTTGAACCAGATGCGCGTGCTCATCCTCTCCGGCGCCGCCGCGCATCCTTCCGTCGCGTGCGATAAGCTCTCCATCGAGTGTGACGAAGGAAAGGTCGGGATGCTGACGATGAAGTTCGAGCGCGCCTTCGAGAGTCTCGACCACAAAAGCGTTTCCGAGGAGCGCGTCGGCAAGGGCGAGTGCCTCTTCATCGACGCGGATGAGATCGCGGAGGCAGCCGATCACGCCCGGAGCGTTCAGCGTTCGCGGGCGCTCGACGCGGCCGAGATCGAGCGGGAGAAGTCCCGCGCGCCCTTTGGCGCCGGCCTTCAGCCATGAGATGGCCTCGATCGCCCCACGCGATTCGCGGACGACGATGTCCTGTAGGCGTTCGCCAAGCGCCCCGGCGAGCGCGCGGGTGTATTCGGGCGGGCAATCGATCCGATCGGCGAGGAGCCCGAGCAAGCCGAGCTCTTCATCCGCGCCCGCACGCTCCATGAGTGCGCGAACGCCGATGCCCACACCCTCGAAACGCTTCGCGATCTCTTCGAGCGAGCGGAGGCGGCTCCGCTTCAACGCGAGCTCTTCTCGGAGAGAATCGACCCGCACGCTCAGCTCTTCGTAAAGCGCGCGCTTGTCGTTCAGCGTGCCCTCGAGGGCCTCGCGCTCCTCGGCGGTATTTTCCTTTCCGCCTCGGAGCCCTTCGAGACGTGCCTCGAGCTCGAGCTTCTCATCGCTCGCTTCGAGGATGCGGGCCTCGAGCTCACTCTTTTCGGCCTGAAGGCGCTCACCACGTGAAGCCGCCTCTTCGCGGCGAAGGAGTCCGTTCTTTAGGATGGCCTCCGCCCGCACGATCCGCGTCTTGATCTCACCTGCCCGCTCGCGAAGATGTGCGAGCTGCCGCTCGGCCTCCTGCGCCTCAATGCGCCTCTCCTCAAGCGCATCGAGCTCTGCATCGACCATCTCTTGACTTGATTCTTCGTCGATCGAGAGTTCGTCGAGTAGTTGGAGGATGCGCTCGCGCTCTTCGGCGAGCCTCTGCCTCTGAGCCTGAAGCTCTTCCAGCTCCCTCTCCGCACGCTCGCGGAGGGTCTTGAGGCCCTGCTGTCGATCGCTCGCCTGCTGGATGCGGCCTTCGATGATTCGAACTTGGTTATCGAGCTCGAACGTAATGGCTTGGGCCTGCTCTGCCTGTCTTCCAAGCGCATCGATTGCGGCGCGCTGCGCCTCGGAAGCCGCCTCGAGGTTTTCGAGCTGAAGCCGCTGATCGTGCAGCTCCCTCGATTCGCTCTCCGCGCTCGCGCTCAGGTAGTGCTCTTCGGTGTGGAGCTCGAGATAACGGAAGGAGGAGAGGTAGATCTCAAGCTCCCGCAGCTCTTTCCGGTATTCCTGATAGCGCTCCGCCTTTTGGGCCTGTCTTTTAAGGGATGCGAGGTTTCGCTCCAGCTCGGTCGTGATGTCGTCGAGACGCTGGAGGTTTGCCCGCGTCTGTTCCATCTTTCGTTCGGCAGTTTGTTTGCGAACCTTGAACTTCGTGATCCCCGCCGCCTCCTCGATCATATGGCGGCGATCCTCGGGCTTGGACGAAACGATGAAGCCGATTCGTCCCTGTTCAATCGTCGAGTACGCGCGGCGTCCGACGCCCGTCCCGAGGAAGAGGTTCGTCACATCCATCAAGCGCACAGGCGTCTTATTGATGATATAATCGCTCTTGCCATCGCGGCTGAGCCGACGCGTCACCGTGATTTCGGCGTATTGAGCATACTCCGGCGGGGTGATGCCATCGGTATTGTCGAAGGTAAGGGAGACCTCGGCGAATTGCGCAGGTCCGCGCACCTCCGAGCCGTTGAAGATCACATCGCTCATCGAGCCGCCGCGAAGCATCTTCGGGCTTTGCTCACCCATCACCCATTTGATCGCGTCGACGACATTGGATTTTCCACAGCCGTTGGGACCGACGATTGCGGTGATGGCGTGATCGAAGTCGACGACCGTCCGATCGACGAAGGATTTGAAGCCGAGGATTTCGAGGCGTTTGATCTTCACAGGCCACCTAGGTCCCCGCGCATTTGGCACGGGTGGTTCCGGAAACGCTATCGAATGATCGTCAAGAATGCAATGCGATACGGCAAGCTATCGTAGAGCTCAGGGGGTGAGCCCCACTACATCTTGTGGCCCCCCGGTTTTTCAGCGAACCGTGGGGCGATCGCCGTCTCAGCCGTAGCGCGCCCGAATGACGATCTTCACGCGTTCGCGAAGGACGCGGACCCAATCGGCGACCGCCTGGCTCACGCGCTCATCGCGAATCATCAGCTGCAGTCCCGCGGCTGCGTCCTCAAAAGAGAGACCCACGAAGGGATGATCGCCACTCTCGAAGCGCTCCCGGAGCGCTTGCTCGGTCACGATGCCTTCATCGCCGAGATGTGCAGCGAGAAAGCCAACGACCCGGGCGCGGCGTCGGGCGATCTGCATCAGCTCCGCCTCGCTCACGTCGAAGCGTTCCTTCAACGCGCGAAGCCGGGCCTCTCCGCCAGCCGCGCTCACGAGACGCGCTCGCTCACGTGCGATCTCGGCTTCTGAAGGGTGCGGCAGATCGATGCGCCTCGCTTCATAGAGGATGAGCGCCTCGTCAATCAGCGATCGAAGGACCTCGGCGAGGAGCGCGTCGGGTAGGTTGCGATCGAGCGTCTCGACGCCTCCTCTTCCAAGGAGGAGGATGCGCGCGCGAAGATCCACATCGGAACGAAGGATCACCTCGCTATCTCGCGAAGGGACGGCCGCGCCGACGATCGCCGCGATCCCATCGCCGATCCGTTTCGTCTCGGCGAAAGCTCGGGGCGCCAAGAGCTCGATACGACTGAGCAAAGGGCAGAGAAAAAAGCCGATGAGAAGGGCGAGCCCGCTATTGAGGATCGCCCTTCGTCCCATCATGAACCTTTCCAGCCTCGCGTTTGGCTGTCTTCACTCGGAGCGCGTGGCGCTCACGCAAGAACTGCACAAAGGCAAGCGCAGTGTCTAGATCCCGCGATGAGAGAAGATCCACGAGCTCATGGAGGCGTACGCGGTTCGCGTCGGTTGCGGCGATGCGGCGGGCCTTGAGCTGGGCCTCGCTCACTTCGCCTTGAGGCGCTCCACCGGGCGCGGTCGGAACCTTCCATTCCGGTCTCTCGACGGGCTTGATGTCATGCGCCGTGAGCCAAGCTTCCATGCACTCGCGGAGGCGCGCCGAGCGGAAGGCAAACCAGCGTTCGCGTGGGCCTTGATGGTTGACGAGGGCATCCTTGAAGCGCCGAAAGGCGCCCTTCCCATCGATCGCCGCCGCAAGCTGTGCTTTGAGCTCCTCATCGTCGAGTTCTTCGATGAAATGTTCCATCCATCGGTATTGCTCGCGCGATGAGACGGGGTCGACCCGCAAATAGAGCGGATCGCTCATGATGCGGCTATGCATCGTCGGATCGGCAACCCCATCGACGACGCGGATCACCTCGCCGGTCTCGAGATGCAGATAGCTGTGCACCTCATGCGCGTTATTCTCGAATGCGTCCTCGAGCGACTCCCACGAAATCGGCACCTCGATCATCGACCTTCTCTCCTCGCCCACACCGCCTCGCGGACGCCCTTCATTCGCTCTACGTAGTTCATCCATTCACCTAACGAGTTCGCGCCCGGGTTACGGCATCTCTCCAAGCGATGAGTCGCGCCTCGCGCTCTGCTGTCCTGATCCGAGGGCTGAACTGGCGATCGATCGCGTACGCCTTTTGAAGCGAATCGAGATCGCTGAAGACGCCCACGGCCAGGCCGGCGAGAAACGCCGCACCAAGCGCTGTCGTCTCCAAATTCTTTGGTCGATCGATCGGCACGCCAAGTAGATCGGCTTGGATCTCCATAAGCAGATCGTTCGCGGAGGCGCCCCCATCCACGCGGAGTCGTTGGATGCGATGACCGGAATCGGCCGCCATCGCGTTTCCGAGATCGGCGATCTGGAAGGCGATACCATCGAGCGTTGCGCGGCAGAGATGGGCACGCGTCGTCCCGCGCGTGACGCCCGTGATGAGTCCGCGCGCTTCGGGATCCCAATGAGGCGCGCCAAGTCCCGTGAGCGAGGGAACGAAGAGCACGCCTCCCGCATCCTCGACTTCGCGCGCTAGGCGCTCGATCTCTGCGCTCTCTCGGAGGATGCCGAGGCCATCGCGCAGCCATTGTACGGCGGCGCCAGCGACAAAGGCGCTCCCCTCGAGGGCGAAGGTGTCGCGCCCCTTCATCCGCCAAGCGACCGTGGTGAGGAGGCCGTTCGCCGAAGGG
>JAAZAH010000060.1 GCA_012514415.1 Sandaracinaceae bacterium | reverse complement strand
TCCCTGCGGAGAACGTCGATACGGACCAGATCATCCCGGCGCGTTTCCTTAAGGTGACCAATAAGGATGGCCTTGGTGACGCCCTCTTCTTCGATTGGCGTTATCTCGAAGACGGCACGCCCAATCCGAATTTCGTCCTCAACGAGGAGGCGAGTCAAGGCGCGCAGGTCCTCATTGCGGGCGACAATTTTGGCTGCGGATCCTCGCGGGAGCATGCGCCTTGGGCCCTCACGGGCTGGGGGCTCCGCGCGATTCTCTCGACGAGCTTCGCGGATATCTTCAAGAACAACGCGCTCAAGAACGGACTTCTCCCGATCTCGCTTGAGCCGGAGGTTCATGCGAAGTTGATGGAGCGCGTCCAAAACGATCGCAGCGCGAAGGTGACGATCGATCTCCCCTCCCAGACCGTCACGCTCCCGGACGGAGAGGGGGTGCACTTCGAGGTCGACTCCTTTGCCAAGCATTGCCTCCTCGAAGGCATCGATCAGCTCGGCTACCTCCTCGGCTTCGAGGATAAGATCAGCGAATTTGAGAAGACGCACGACGCGCTCTGAGGTCGTCGCCCCCCCAAAGAAATGCTAGAGACGCTCCCCGACTTCGTCGAGATCTACGACACCACCCTTCGCGATGGGACCCAGCGCGAAGGGCTCTCCCTTTCCCTCGCAGATAAGCTCCGAATTGCAGAGCGGCTCGACGATCTCGGGGTCGCCTTCATCGAAGGCGGCTGGCCGGGGAGCAACCCGAAGGACGAAGGCTTCTTTGAGCAGGCGCGAGATCGAGATTGGAAACACGCGAAGATCGCGGCTTTCGGTTCGACGCGACGCGCTGGCATCCACGCCGAGGACGATCCTCAGCTAAAGAAGCTCATCGAATCCGGTGCGCCCGTTTGCACCATCTTCGGGAAAACATCGGCGTTCCACGTGACGGAAATCATCCGGACGACGCTTGAGATGAACCTCGAGATGATCCGCGAGAGCGTGGCCTTCCTCGTCTCTGAGGGAAGGCGAACGATCTATGACGCGGAGCATTTCTTCGACGGGTATAAGCTCAACGCCGACTACGCGCTCGAGACGCTTCGCGCCGCGCACGAAGCGGGCGCCGAGACGCTCGTCCTTTGCGATACCAACGGTGGGACGCTTCCTTGGGAGATTGAGGAGATCGTCCAAAAGGTCCGCTCCTTCCTCCCCCACGCCCGGATTGGCCTTCATCCGCACGACGACAATGGCTGCGGCGTGGCCAATGCGCTCGCCGCGGTCCGCGCGGGCGCGGTGCATGTCCAGGGCACCATCAACGGCTACGGTGAGCGCTGCGGAAACGCGAACCTCTGCTCCATCATCCCCGGGCTTGAGCTCAAGCTCGGTGTGCGCTCTCTCCCCGAAGGGAAGCTCGCCGAGATCTCCGATCTCAGTCATTTCGTCGCGGAAATCGCCAACCTCCCCGCGAACGATCATGCACCCTATGTCGGACGCAGCGCGTTCGCACATAAAGGCGGCGTCCACGTCTCGGCGATTCGGCGCTTCGAGGAAAGCTACCAGCACATCGATCCCCGCCTCGTTGGCAATGAATGCCGCGTGGTGGTGAGCGAACTTTCCGGGCGGAGCAATGTCCAATCGAAGGCCGAAGAGATGGGCCTTTCCGTCAGCGCGAGCGAAGGCGCAAAGATCGTGGAGATCGTCAAGGCGCGCGAATCCGAGGGCTACGCCTACGAAGCGGCCGAGGCGAGCTTTGCGCTCCTGATGAAGCGCGCTGCACCGGACTACGAGCCGCTCTTCGAGGTTCTCGATTACCAGGCGACGGTTGGAAAGCGCGGCGACGATCCCTCCTTCATCGAAGCGACGATCCGAGTCCGCGTGGACGATCACGAAGAACACACCGCAGGAAGCGGCAACGGCCCCGTAAGCGCGCTTGATGAGGCCCTCCTCAAAGCGCTCCGTCCGAGCTTCCCCGAGATCGATCAGATCCACCTCGTCGACTACAAAGTGCGTATTCTCGACGGGCAGAATGGCACCCGCTCAACGACGCGCGTCCTCATCGATATGCAGGCCGGCGAGCGCGTTTTCAGCGTCGTAGGCGCCAGCAGCAACATCATCGAGGCTTCGCTCCTCGCGCTCATCGATGGAGTCGAATACGGACTGCGCGAGATCCAGAGCGATCGCTGAGAGCTCACCCCGAGTCACCCCAACTCACCAAGAGAAGTCTGATTTATGAAAGCCAAGATCATCCTCCTCCCCGGCGATGGAATCGGTCCGGAGATCGTGAATGCAGCGCGACAGGTGCTCGACACGGTCGCGTCGAAAGCCGGTCATGAATTCACCTATGCAGAGCACCTCATCGGCGGAATCGCCATCGATGAGACCGGCAACCCCCTCCCCGAAGAGACGCTCAAAGGGTTTGAGGGCGCGGATGCCATCCTCCTTGGTGCGGTGGGTGGACCGAAATGGGACGATCCGAAAGCGAGCGTGCGACCCGAGCAGGGTCTCCTCGGCATGCGGAAGCATCTCGGTCTCTTCGCGAACGTTCGCCCCGTGAAGATGGTCCCTGGCCTCGAGGATGCCTCGCCGCTCAAGCCCGAGCGCACGCGCGGTGTGGATCTCGTCTTCATCCGCGAGCTCGTCGGAGGCATCTATTTCGGTGAGCGGGGACGCTTCGAAAAGGACGGAAAGCGCGTTGGCTTCGATACCATGATCTACGACGAGGCGGAGATCCGCCGAATTGTCGAGCTCGCCTTCCGCGTTGCGCGTGGGCGCAAAAAGCACGTCACCTCCATCGATAAAGCGAACGTCCTCGACAGCATGCGCGTTTGGCGCGAGGTCGCGACCGAAGTCGGCAAGGAAAACCCCGACGTCACGCTCCACCATCAGCTCGTCGATTCCGCCGCGATGCGACTCGTCACGCATCCCTCTGAGTTCGATGTGATCGTCGCCGGCAATATGTTCGGCGATATCTTGAGCGATGAGGGCGCCGTCCTTACGGGAAGCCTCGGACTTCTCCCGAGCGCCTCGCTCCGAGAGGATCACGTCGGCGTGTACGAGCCCATCCACGGCTCGGCGCCGGACATCGCTGGCAAGGGCATCGCGAACCCGCTCGGGCAGATCCTGAGCGCAGCAATGCTTCTCCGGCACTCACTGTCGCTCGAAGCCGAGGCGACCATGGTCGAAAACGCCGTGTATCAGGCCATCGCGGACGGGCTCCGCACCGCCGATCTTGGCGGAGGCGAGTCCTCGCTCGGCACGGCGGCGATGAGTGAGGCGATCTGCGAACGGATCGAGCGGGCATGAGCAAAGAAAAACGCCGCGTCAGCCGGCTTTTCGATATTAAGAAAGATCCGAGCGGTCGCCGGATCATGGAGGTGAACCTCGACGGGATCGCCCTCCTCCGCCTTGTCCTCGCAAATAAGGGGACTGCGTTCACGCACGAGGAGCGCATCGAACTTCGCCTCGACGGTCTGCTCCCGCCGCAGGTTCACACCATCGAACAACAAGTCGCGCGCGTCTATCAGGGCTTTTGCCAAGAGCCCGATCCCAT
>JAAZAH010000059.1 GCA_012514415.1 Sandaracinaceae bacterium | reverse complement strand
GGCTCCTCGCTTACAGGCGGCGGGAGGCCCACAAAGAAATCCGGTGGATCGGGAAGAGATTCATCGCGTGCGAGCGCGGCGCGGCGCTGCTGAATGCGGAGCGAGATCCCGGTCAGGCTCGCGCGAAGGCCGGAGTGGATCTCCTCAAGCGTGAGGAAAAAAGCGGCGTCGCTTCCGGCCTCGGGTTCCCACGCTTCGATCCGCCGACTCACCTCGAGCGCAACACTTCGAAACATCCCGAGGACACGCGTAATATCGGAGCGCAAGCGTTCGCGAAGGAGCATGAAGCGCTGTGCGAGCGAGACGAGCGCTTTCACCGAAGGGCGGAGCGGCAAAGGAACGGATTGGGCGAGACGCCGCTCGGCATCGGCGCGGATGGAAGCCCGGATGGCGAGTGGGTTGCGCGGCTTCACGCCGGCGTGCGCGCTGAGCACGGCGGCGCGGAGGGCAGCGAGGACGAGACTCGGATCTTCCGCCCATCGCTTCTCCGAGAGCTCGGCCTCACGCGGTCCACGATGTCCAAAATCCCTCAAAAACTCGTCGAGTGAGCGTCGAATCTCGCCTTCGGGAAGGTTTTCGAGTCGAAGCGAGCGCTCTTCCGATAGGAAGAATTCGCGCGCGCCTTCGTCGAAGCGGACGCGATCGGCGATCGTCGCGAGCGCATATCCCGGCTCAGCGCTTTCCACCTCATTGAGACCGACGAGGAGATCGCGAAGGAGCGAATCGGCCTCCTCGCGCGCCGTGATCTTGAGCAAGGCGTAAAGCACGACCAGCGTCGCTAGGAGATTCCCATAGACGTTGAGCGCCATCGCCCCGGTTCGATCGAGAAGCGCTTCGACATCGTAGAGCGTCTGGTCGAGCGCGGCCGGGGCGAGCACGCGGAGATCCAGTGAGGCGATGCGATCGCGCTCACTCCGAAACTCTTCGTCGTACTCTTTAAGGCGATGCTCGATCCGGTAATTTTCGCGAATGAACCGCCGGATCGCGAAAGGAAGACGCGTGAAGAAGCCGCGCGAATTGCGCCTTCGGATGCCCTCTTCAAAGAGCGAGGGATCGAGATCGGCACCCGCAAGCGAAAGGACGAGGCTCGGACGGAAGCCGGGGATCTGCGAGAGGATGCTCATGAACTCCGTGAGGTTCAGGTAGATCCGCCCACGGAAATCACCGACGAGCTCGGCATCCTTCGGAACGGCGCAACCAAGCGCCCCGAAAGCGCGCCGAAATCCAAGCTCCGAAAACCCGCTCAATACCGACCAAGTAAGCGGCGTCGCGACTCCCGGCAGCGCTTCGCCGACATTGATATTCGTCCAGAGATAATCGCGGCGATCGGGCTGATCGGGGCCCGCCTTCTTCGCCCATTTTCGGGTGCCCGGCTGAACGCTCACGCGCGAAGGACGCATCTGGAGAAGAACGAGCCCTTCGTCGGTGAAGGCGAACTCGACATCAAGCGGATCTTTGAAGCGCTCTTCGAGAGCGAGCGCTGTATTGAGGAGGAGATCGAGCTCTTCATCGCTAAGGCAAAGCTTCGACGCGCGCTCGGGTTCGACCTGCCTTTCGACAATCGCCCCGTCCTCGAACCGAGCCTCGAGACGCTTATCGCCGATCACGCGATCGCGCGGCAGCCTCGTCGCTTTATCGAGGCGGATGGTATCGGGTCCGATTCGCCCTTCGACGATCAGCGTCCCAAGACCATAGCTCGCATCCACCACGATCTCGCCGGCATCACCCGTGAGCGGGTTCGCCGTAAAAAAGACGCCAGAGATCCGCGGTTCGATCATCCGCTGGAGGATCACACCCATACGCGGCGTCGCATGCTTATGTTGCGCCTCGAGGTAGGTAAGGATCCGCGGAGCAAAGAGCGAGGCCCAGATCTTTTTGATGCTAGCGCGAACCTCGTCCACACTCCGAATGCCAAGGATTGTCTCGTGGAGCCCTGCAGCGGAATAATCTTCGGTATCTTCGAGGGTCCCGCTCGAGCGGACCGCGAGGACATCGCCTTCGCGTAAGAGCTCTTCGACGGCTTTGACGAGCGCGGCATCGAGCGCCGGATCGAGCTCAGCGTTTTGGACGCGGGCGCGCAGCGCTTCGAGCTTCTCATCGTCGTACTCACCGCTCTCGATCAACGCCTCGGGTAGCGAAGCCTCGTCGAGCACCTTCGCGAAATGCGCGTCGGCCGCGCCCGCAGAGATGGCGAACGCCCGCGGGATGGGGAACGCTCCTCGCGCCATGAGCGCGAGCCCTTTCGCTTTACCCCCAAAATCAGCCGCTCTCCTCGGGGAGAGCTGTTCGATGGGTCGGATGAGTCGAGAAGCCATGAAAGCGGATCGCAACATAGCAAATCGGTCGCGCCCTGCCCCCTCTTTGATTTTCTGAGATGATCGGCTTTCACGAACGGCCGAGCGGCGCTATGAATGCGCTGTGCCCCTCGACGACGATCATTTTCACGATGAATGCGGTGTCTTCGGTGTTTTCGGCGTCCCCGAAGCCGCCAACCTCGCCTATCTCGGACTCCACTCCCTTCAGCATCGCGGTCAAGAGGCCGCGGGGATCGTCACAAGCAATGGCGAGCAGCTTTTCGTCCATCGCGAGCTCGGCCTCGTGCAGGATGTTTTTACCCCTGCGGTGATGGAGCGGCTCCCGGGCGATCGCGCCATCGGCCACGTTCGCTACGCGCGCCGCGGGACGAAGCACGTGAAGAACACCCAGCCGTTCGCTGTCGATTGCGCGCACGGCTCCATCGCACTCGCCAACAATGGAGCGATCACCAACGGGCTCCACCTCCGGCACAAGCTCGAAGCTGAGGGCTCGATCTTCTCCTCCGAAAGCGATACCGAGGTGCTGATCCACCTTATCGCACGCTCCAGACAGAAGACCGCCGTCGATCGGATGGCCGAGGCACTCTCAAAGATCGAGGGCGCCTATAGCCTCGTCTTCCTCTCGGCCGAAGAGCTCATCGCCGTCCGCGATCCGCTCGGCTTCAGGCCGCTTTGCCACGGACAGCTCGATGAAGGTTATGTGATCGCGAGCGAACCGCCCGCTTTCGAACTCATCGGTGCCCAATACATCCGCGATATCGAGCCTGGCGAGATGGTGGTGATTGATCGCGTGGGGCTGCGCTCCCTTCGTCCTTTTGGCGATCGGGTCGAGCCGCGGCGGATGTGCATCTTTGAGTATGTCTATTTCGCGCGACCGGACGCCCGTCTTGGCGGCGTCGGTGTGTACGAAGCGCGCAAGGCCATGGGGCGCGCCCTTGGCCGCGAAGCTCCCGCCGATGTGGACATCGTCGTCCCCGTTCCCGACAGCGGCATCGCAGCGGCGCTCGGCTATGCCGAAGAGATCGATCGCCCCTTCGAGCTCGGCATCATCCGCTCTCATTACGTCGGACGAACCTTTATCGAACCCCAGCAAAGCATCCGCAACTTCGGGGTCCGCCTCAAACTTCATCCCATCCGCGAACTTCTCGCCGGAAAGCGCGTGGCCGTTGTCGACGATTCGATCGTGCGCGGTACGACAAGCCGCAAGATCGTTCGGATGCTCCGCGACGCAGGGGCCGCCGAGATCCACCTCCGCATCAGCTCGCCTCCGACAAAATGGTCCTGCTTTTACGGAATCGACACGCCCGATCGTGAGGAGCTCATCGCCTCAAACCACACCGAGGAAGAGATCGCGCGCTACGTCCTCGCCGACACCGTCGCCTATCTGTCGATGGAAGGGCTTCGCCAAGCGGTTCAGGCCGATGGCGGCTTTTGCGACGCCTGTTTCACGGGGAATTATCCGGTCGAAGTCCGGGATATCAACGAGGAGAGGCGACAGCTTCCCCTTGTCGGCGTATGATTCGGTGCGATGACCGCCCTCGCACGCTCGCGCCTCATCCTCGCCTCCACTTCACCCTATCGCGGCGCCGTACTCAAACGGCACGGCTTTGAGTTCGAGCAAGACGCGCATCACGTCGACGAAGACGCGATCAAAGCTTCCATCCCCGATCCCGAAGAGCTCGCGAGCACACTCGCCCTCTTGAAGGCCCGCTCCCTCACCGAAAAATATCCCGGAGCCTTCATCCTCGCAGGGGATCAGATCGTCGCCTTCGAAGGAAGAATGCTGGGGAAGCCTGGCAGCCGTGAGCGCTCCATCGAGATCCTCTCCGAGATGGTCGGAAAGACCCATCGCCTCATCACCTCGATCGCGCTTATCCATCCCAATGGGAGCGAACGATGCGCTACCGTCATCCACCAGATGACGATGAGGCACCTCGACGCAGACGAATTGCTCTCCATCATCGACTGGGATGAGCCCTATGACTCCGCCGGCGGATACAAAATCGAAGGACGCGGGATTTTCCTCTTTGAGCGGATCGACGGCGAGGATTTCACTGCGATCGAAGGCATGCCGATGATGAAGCTCGGCGAACTGCTCCGCGCGAGTGGCTTCATCCTTCCTTCGAAGTGAGAGCGAGGGATGCTCGCCGGAGCGTTCAAGGAAGCTCGGCGATGAAGCTCTCGATGCCCGCAACGACCTTCGCCCGAGCCCGAGGATCGACCGCGAGATCTTGCCGAATCTCAAGCTCGAGCGCGTGCTTTCCGTGGCGATCGGCGTGTGATTCCGCCGAATAGATCAGGCCGAGTGCTCCCGAGTAGGGCTCGTTCATGGCCACAATGAAGCCCGCCTCTTCGAGGTGATGACGAAGGCGCTCGGCGAGCTCAATCTCGCGGTTAAAGAGGACACCAAGCTCCATTTCGCGCGGCTTTCCTTCGTAAACGGGCGTGAAGCTATGAACCGAAAAGACGATCGGTGCTGTCGAACGCTCAAGGAGCGTGTCGATCGCCTCGTGATAGGGACGGTAAAGGCCTGTGAGCCGGCGTTCGCGTTCCGCCTCGCTCAAATCGACGTTGGTAAGGATGGGCGCACCTTCGGCCTCGGTGCGGAAGAGCTCGTCTTCGTCTTCGGCGCGGTTCGGATCGACCAAGAGGCGGGTGAAGCGGGCAAGGACACCGGGCGCCTCGAGCGCTTCCGAGAGCTCGCGAGTCAGCTCCGAGACACCGAGATCGTAGGCCCAGTGCGTGCCTCGCAGCCGCTCGTCTTCGGGCCGAAAATGGAAACCTTCGGGGACGCGCTCCTCGGCGTGCTCCGCCGTAAGGAAGAGCTTCGTGTCCAAGAATCCGCCAAGAATCTCGTAAGCGTCGTGGATGGAAGAATCGACGCGGGGATGTTTCGACATTGGAATGATTGTCGCCTCCTCTCCGTAAACGATCAAGGTGAGACGAGCTGGGAGGGGCATGGATGACGAGAGATATCGATGATACGGAGGCAGAATGGCTCGATCCGGACGACGTGATCGAGCTCGACGAGGAGGACGCGCACGAGGAGGCGACCACCCATCGGATCTCAGGGATCCGGGCGAAAAAAGAAGAGCTGAGGGCGCGCGCTGAAGAGGCGCTCCGCGCAATCCGCGACGAGGCGTTCAAAGAAATCGAGAGTGCAACCCAGCTGCGCGACACTCCGGCAGCAGCCGAGGGAAGCGAGCGCGCGCTCGAGCTTGGGAGAACCGAAACGGCGAAGAAGAGTGAAGGCGAGGCTCGACAGGAGGCGGAGATCACGCTCGAAAGCGCGTCCGATGCGATCAAGCCTCGCGCCTTGCCGCGCGTACCGAGCATGGAAAGGGCCGCACAGAAAACGGCTCCGCTCCGCTGGTACACACTCCTTTTCCAGTGGCTCGGTGGCGCACTCCGCTTGGCCATCTTTTTCATGATCGGCGTCGCGATCGGCTCGCTCGTCGCGATGGCGTTGGTCGAGCTCCTCGGTCCGCGAGCCCATCGCGGCGAGGCTGGGCCCGGCATGGACGACGCGCGTCAGCTCAGCCCTCTCGACGAGATCGGAGCGGGGAGGACGCGCTTCAGGGGCGCACTCCATTCGGGCGCTCTCAACGATCAAAGAAGCCGAGGCGAGAGGCGCTCGACCGAAGAGCCATTGAGGAGCGAGCGGGGCGCACTTCCCGATATCGGAAAGCCGAGCGACGCGCTTTGAGCGAACGTCGCAAGACCGCAGATCGCCTCGTATTCACCCGCTGACGGCTCCTCCACCCCATCGCCGCCCGAACCGCGACGCCCGGCCTCTCGACCGTTTTCCGATTTCACTACGCCTCGATTCATCCTATCCTCGACTCGAATCCATCCACGCTTCGAGAAATTCGATGAGTCAGAGCCACCAGAAAGCCGTCTTTCAGCCCGCCCAATTGGGCCCCATCACCCTTCGAAACCGCATCATCAAGGCGGCCACCTTCGAGGGAAGGACACCCGGGGCGCTCGTCTCCGATCCGCTCATCGAGTTTCACGCGGGGATCGCTCGCGGCGGCGTCGGAATGACGACGGTCGCCTATTGCGCCGTCTCTCCCGAAGGTCGTACCGAGGCCGATCAGCTCTATTGGCGCCCCGAAGCTCTCCCCGGCCTCAGAAAGCTCACTGAGGCGGTCCATCGTGAAGGCGCTGCCATCTCGGCGCAGATTGGTCACGCCGGCCCCGTCGCCGATGAGAGCTCGCATGGGCATAAGGCGCTCACGCCCAAGAAGATGTTCCATCCGCTCAGCCTCAGCATGACGAAGGGGGCGAGTAAGGACGACCTCGAACGAGTCGTCGAAGATCACCGAAGGGCGACGAAATACGCCATCGAATGCGGCTTCGACGCAGTCGAGATCCACTTCGGACACAACTATCTCGCGAGCTCTTTCCTCAGCCCGCGCCTGAACCGGCGAAAGGATGAGTATGGAGGCAGCCTCGAAAATCGCGCGCGGCTTGTCCGTGAAACCGCACGTGCGGTCCGCGAGGCCGCCGGAGATAAACTCGCCGTGACGGCAAAGCTCAATATGCGCGACGCCGTCTTTGCGGGGTTCGATGTCGAAGAAAGCCTTCAGGTGGCGAAGTGGATCGAATCCGATGGTTCACTCGACGCGCTTCAGCTCACGGCAGGCAGTTCCCTGCTCAATCCGATGTACCTCTTTCACGGCGACGTCCCGCTCCGGGAATTCGCGCAAAACTTCCGGCAGCCGATCAAAGCGGGGCTCAGCGTTTTTGGCCGCTTCTTTCTCAAAAAATACCCCTATCATCCGCTCTATCTCCTCGAGCTTGCGCGCACCTTCCGGCGGGAGCTCAAGATGCCGCTCATCCTTCTTGGTGGCGTCACGGACAACGCCTCGCTCGAGCGTGCCATGGCGGAGGGTTTTGATTTCGTCGCCATGGGGCGCGCGCTGCTCGCCGATCCCGATCTACCCAAGCAGCTTGAGGCCGATCCGAACGCGAAATCGCGCTGCATCCATTGCAACCGCTGCATGCCTACGATTTACCAAGGCACCCATTGCCCGGTGTACGGCGCGCCGCCCGCGCTCGATGTGAGCGTCTAGCGCTCTGGGCGACGTATCGCGCGCCGCCCGCGCTCGCTGTGAGCCTCTAGAACTCGGGGCGATCTTGATGGCGCCCGAAAACCTCTCGGAGCACGTCACAGATTTCCTGCACCGAGCAATAGGCCTTCGCGGCATCGATGATCGGCGGCATGAGATTCGATGAGCCTCGCGCGGCCTCGGCGACGGCAGCGAGGGCGCGCTCCACGGCGGCGGAGTCACGCTCGCGCTTCACTTTTTGAAGTGAGGCCACCTGCTCGCGCTCGATCGAATCGTCGATGCGGAGCAGGGGGATCGCGGGCTCCTCTTCCTGTTCGTAGCGATTGACTCCAACGACGATCTTTTCTCGCGCTTCGAGCTGCTGCTGGTACCGATAGGCCGACGCCGCAATCTCGCGCTGCGGATAGCCGCGCTCAACGGCTTCGACCATGCCGCCCATCGCGTCAATCCGCTCAATGATTTCGCGCGCCTCCTGCTCAAGCCGGTTCGTCAGCTCCTCGACGAAATAGCTGCCCGCGAGCGGATCGATGGTGTTGGCGACGCCGGACTCCTCGGCGATGATTTGCTGGGTGCGGAGGGCGATCGTCACGGCCTCGGTCGTGGGCAGCGCATAGGTCTCGTCGAGGCTGTTGGTGTGAAGGCTCTGCGTCCCGCCGAGCACAGCCGCCAGCGCCTGAAGCGCGACGCGCGCCACGTTATTGTACGGCTGCTGGGCCGTGAGAGAGACGCCCGCGGTTTGCGCGTGAGTGCGAAGCATCATCGAGCGCGGATCCTTCGGATCGAAGCGCTCCTTCATGAGGCGCGCCCAGAGGCGCCTCGCTGCGCGGAATTTGGCGATCTCTTCGAAGAAGTCCGAATGAACGTCAAAGAAAAAGGAGAGGCGCGGTGCGAAATCATCCACCTTCATCCCACGCTCGACGCCCCATTTCACGTATTCGAGGCCATCCGCAAGGGTAAAGGCGAGCTCTTGGGCAGCCGTCGAACCCGCCTCGCGAATATGATAGCCCGAGATGCTCACGGAGTTCCATCGAGGCACTTCGGCGGTGCAGAACTCGATGGTGTCAGTTACGATACGCATCGCTGGACGCGGTGGAACAACCCAAGCGTGCTGCGCGATGAACTCCTTGAGGCAATCGTTCTGGACGGTGCCGCCGATCTTATCACGGGGGATACCTCGGTTATCAGCAAGCGCCACATAGAAGCCGAGAAGGACCGCAGCCGGTCCGTTGATCGTCATGGAAGTAGTGACTTCATCCAAGGGGATCTGATCGAAGAGGATCTCCATATCGCGGAGCGTATCGATCGCGACACCCACCTTGCCGACCTCGCCAAGGGAAAGGGGACTGTCGCTGTCGTATCCCATCAGCGTGGGGAAATCGAACGCGGTCGACAGCCCCGTCTGTCCTTGTTCGAGGAGATATCGAAACCGCTCATTCGTTTGCCGTGGCGTTCCGAAGCCAGCGAACATCCGCATGGTCCAAAGCCGGCCACGGTACATCGTCGGTTGCACGCCGCGCGTAAAAGGAAACCGTCCCGGATACCCGAGATCGCGCTCATAATCGATAGCGGCGGAGTCCGGGGTGGAAAGCGGCGGCACTTCCATATCGCTCAGCGTGGTGAAGCGCTCCTTTCGGAGCGGCACCTTCGTTTGCGAGCGCTCATAAGCCGCTTCCCACTCTTTGCGCGCAACCTCAGCCTTGGACTTCATCTCGGGATCGTTCATCGACATCTCTTTCGTCACCCTCGTGATCGTTGCTTGATCATAGCGAAAAATCGTGACTGGTCCGGCTAAGATTTTCAGAATCACCGGGCGCGCAATTGCCTAGGCGCAAAACCAGAGGATACTCAGAGGATGAGCGATGAGAATTATAGCGCATGCGAAGAGGCGATCGAACTCCTCGTCACCGGCGAGACCGAAGAGGCGATCGGCGAGCTCACAGCGATCATCGCCCGCGATCCCTCCAATGAGCACGCGTATTTCTTCATGGGTCAGGCACTCTATGAACAGAAGGAATACGAGCGTGCGCTCGCTGCCTACGTGAAGGCGCTCGAGATCACGCCCCATTATATCGGCGCGATGATCGGTGCGGGTCAATGCCTGAGGCTCCTCGGCGAGCACGATAAAGCGCTCCGCATGGGGCGACAGATCCTCTCGATCCGCAAGGACGATCCGGACGCGCTTTATCTCCTTGGGCTCGTCCATTATCAACGCGGCGAGAATGCAGCGGCACAAAAATACCTCGAGGCCTTCCTCAAAACGAACCCCGAGATCGAGATCGCCCTTGAGGTCGAAGGCATCCTCCAGGTGCTCCGCGGCGATTTCACGCCGATGGACGAGGACGGCGTCGAAGCCTAAGGGCTTGATCGCGATTGGGTGGTGGATGAGGCGCGTAGACTCCGCAACGGGCGCCTCACCGAGCCCCTTCGCCTCATTCGTAGCGAACGATCACTTTGGCCGGGTAGCTTCCCGGATCGTCATAGCGAAGCGAGGACAATTTTTTCGCAACGCAATCAAGGGCCCGATCGTCGAGATCGCCACTCGCTCCGGCCGCGAGGGGGCGCCCCCCGGGACCAATGTAGATTGCGGCGGTAAGCGGACCTTCCCCGCGACCACAACTGCGCAGCGCCGCACCGCCGCCGAGCTGCCGCGAAACTCGTTGCGAGGGCCAAACCTCGGGAGCGCGGGTATCCTCCGGAAGAGCGACCCCAAAGGAATGCGTCGCCTCGGCCTCGCCGCCGCTCGGGCGCGAAAAGCGGATCGTGCGCGCGGCGGAGAGAATACAGCGCTCAGTTTCGCGATCCCCAAGCGTCGAGCTCAGGAGCTTCGCCGAAGCGACCCGCCCATCGATCGCAATGCGAAAGCCGATCGTCACGTCCCCACTCAGGATCTCGAGATCGTCGTAGCGCGCGGTGAAGCAATCGAACATTTGAGGGAGAACTGAACGGACACCATCCTCGACCGCTTCGGGGCGGATCGTTCCATCGAGGCCTTCGACGATCATGCCATCGTCCGCCTCTTCATAAGGCCGAGACGTCCGCTCACCGCCCGCACCCGCGCGGCTCGCGTCCGAGGCCATCGCACCAGCCTCTCCGCTCGCTTCCGATCCTCCACATCCGGCGACGGCCAAGCCTCCCGCCATCACGACACCAAGAAGACAGAGACGAAACATCCTTTTTCCTTTCAGCGGATGGCGCGCTCAGCGCGGCGGCGGTGGGCGCCATCGGGCTCGAGTTCGAGATATCGCATGTAGGCGGCGCGTGCCTCGCTGCTTTTTCGGGCGGCGAGCGCCTCGCCGAGATAAAAGAAGATCTCGGGTCGCACTCCTTCGATCTTCGAGGCTTCAGTGAGCGGCTCTTCCGCTTCTTCGCGGCGATCGAGCGCGAGGAGCGCGCGCCCCTTGAGAAAGAGCCACTCCTCGCGGTGCTTCTCGAAGAGCCCTGCGGCCTTGAGCGTTTCTTCGGCCCGCTCAAGTACTTTGAGCGCGGCCCACATCTTCCCGGCGCGGATGAACGACCGGGCATAACCGAGTCGGCCGATCGTCGCCTCCGGATCAAGCTTCACGCTCGCTTCGAAGACAGGTCCCGCGCGACGCACCTCCCCTTCGGCCTCAAGCGCTTCGCCATAAAGAGGAAGGAGCGGAATGAGCTCAGTGCGTGCGCCCGCTCTTCCCTCGACGAGATCCCGAAGGGGCGCCTCGACGAGCTCGATGAGCTCCGCGTAGCGGCCTTCGCGATAAAGGAGCTTGGCGCGAAGTTCGAGAACATCGGCGAGATGTTCGCGGGCGAGTGTGTCGAGCGTCTGATGCGCTTGGGAGTAATCTTCTCGCTCGGCGGCGGACTGCGCGATGAGGCGAAGCGCGCGTTCGGCCTCCTCGGGACGAAGCTCGCTGCGATCGAGCGCCTCGAGACGGAGGAGAAGCTCCGATCTTTCGTCGGCGGACCGCTCGCCGGCGGGAGGTAGCGCCTCGATGAGCCAAAGATTTGCCCGAGCGTCTCCGAGCTCGCTCGCTTCGCTCAGGTAGGTCCGACCGCGCGTCGCTTCCCCCGCGTCGAGGAGCGCCTTTCCAAGTTCTCGAAGCAGGAGCGCATCGTTGGGAAAACTCTCGTATGCCGACTCGAGGAGCTCGATTGCCTGCGCGCGCCCGTCTTCGGTGCCAAGTGAGAGTGAGTAGAGACCGAGCGCGTAGAGCCCGAGCGGCGTTTCGCTCTCTTTCAACGCTTCGAGGTCCGCCGCATCAAAGGCCCCGGCATCGAGCCGCTCTCCGCTGCGGCCTTTCCCGCCCTCCGTGCGTGAGCTGGCGACTTCATCACGTGCAAGAAGAGCGTGTCTGAGTCGCAGCGCGAAGATGAGGCTGGGTTCCTCTTCGGCAGCCTCGAGCTCTTGGACGAGCGAAGCGATGGCCTCCGCGTCTTTCGCGCGGAAGGCGAGTTCGGCTCGAAGCTCCCGGGTGCGCTCGGGGGGAAGAGCCTCGACAAGGACGCTCGAGCGTTCGAGATCGCCCCTTCGCGCGGCAAGTCTCGCGGCCTCGGCTCGAAGGGCCGCATCCTCCGGGTGACGCTCGAGGGCAAGCTCGAGCGCGGAATTGGCGCGCTCAAGCGCACCCGTGGACTCGGCGACGCGGTAGAGCAGCAGCGCTTCGATGGCGCCGCGGCCGCTTTCGGTGAGCGGGATGGCGAGGATCCGTTCCCTCGCCTCGGCGGCGCGCCCCGCGCGATACTCGGCATGGATGCGCGCAAGCTCACAGAGAAAGACATCGAAGGGCGAGGAGGCCTCGATTTCATCTTGGAAAGGTTCGCCAAGACCAAGGAGCGAGGCGACGGCCGCCGCACGGGGCGCCTCGTCGATGGGCTTTTCGCTCAGGATCGTCCGCGCTTCTCGCTTCTTACCGCGGATGAAGAGCGTGAGGGCGTGTTCGACGCGCGCCAACCGCACCGCGCCTCGCTCCGCTCGAAAAGCGGCCTCGAGATCCGCCAGCCCATCGATGGACGCGATCTGCTTGAGCCGACCAAAGAGATAGGACGCACGTGGGTCGAGCGCGGTCGAGGGAAGCGGGAGCGCGTCGGATTTGGGAGCGATGCCCGTATCCACATAGTCGGCCGTCGCGGCGAGCGCCTCCCGAAGAGGTGCCTCGACGAGCGGGATGAGCGCGCGCAGTTGATCGCTCGATCTCTCCCCGAGATCGAGCAGGGCAACGGCTTCACCGAATGCAAGATCGGCACGTAGCTCGGCCGGCATCTCGTCGATGGAGCCGAGACGCACGGAAAGCGAGAGCGCCTCACGAACCTCTCCGGACTCCGCTGAGAGGATCGCCGCCGTAATCTCTTGTCGGAGCGCCTGACGCTCACGCGCTTGCTCGTGCTCGTAAAATTGCCGGGCAAGATAGGCGCCCGATGCCGCCAGCGCCGCGAAAATGAAACTCGCAACGAAGAAGCGGAGGCGGCGCTTCGCTCTTTTTTCGGTTCGAGGAACGCCGCGGACCAATTCCGCATCGTCGACTGCCGGTGAGTCGGCTCGATCACGAGCGCTCGGGCGCGGCGGCATCTCGCTGGAGGCGAGGCCCGACGCTCCGGTCCCAGCCCCCTCCCGTCCGGTTGGAGCGCCAGCGAGCTCATTGCTTTCGGGAAGTGGGATGGTCTCTTTGAGGGCGGCCTTCGGGGCCGGCGGAGAAGCGCCTGGCTGCGCGGCGACCGGAGGCGGGGGCGGAGCGGCTTTCTTCTCGGCGGCATCACGTGCGCCTCTCTCCGAACCATCATCCGCACCGCCGTGCCCACCCGCCGCAACATCCGCTCCACCCTCGGCGGTAAAGATCTCCTCATCGATCTCGATCTCGATCTTTGGCGGCTCGGTCGGCTTTCGGAGCATCTCGAGCTCCTCGCGGGCGAGCATCTCGGTCGGCACATCCTCGAGAAACCCCTCGGCGTCAAAGCCCTCGGCATGAAAAGGAGAAGGTGCTGGAGGACCGCTCGCTTCGGCGAATTCATCGCCGATCTCGCTCAAGCGGGCGAAGCGTTCGGCGCGCGTGAGGAGCCGATCGATCGCGTCGCTTTCTCCGCGGTGCTTCGAAAGAAGTTCCACAGCGCGGCGCGGCTCACCGCGCTTTAGAAGGACCTCCCCAAGACTCAGAGTGATCTCCGCATCCCCTGGAGCAAGACGCAGAGCGTCGACGAGCGCCTTTTGTGCGGCGGGGTAATCCCCTGCGGCGAGAAGGAGTTTTCCAGCCCGATACGGAAATCGCGGCTCACGCGGCGAGAGTTTACGCAAGGTCTCGAAAATCGAGAGCGCATCCTTTTCGCGCGAGGCTGCAATCAGTGCCTCGGCAAGGGCCTCACCGGAGGCTTCATCCGGCGCTTTTCGGAAGCGCAGGAGCGAGAGGTCGAGGTTCTTTTCGTTCGGCACACTCACGGCGCCGTAGTCTATCAGGGCTTTCCCTCGATGTGTCCCGAATCGTTCATAAAGACGCGCTGCGTGATTCTTTTCTCGCGCGCTTGGTGTTAGTCTGGCCACGTCCTTTGGGATGTCGTTCTACGTCAACCTTCGACCGAGGCACCCGATCTCATGAACCTCCACAATTCTTACTCGCGCAGGACTGCGCATCCCATCTTTCTCCCCGCGGCGCTCGTCGCCGCACTCCTCTTCGCCGGCTGCGGCGATGAAGACGTCGATAAATTCTGCGACACCAGCCTATCCGCGAATATCGACGCAACGCTCGAGGCCGCCAAGCTCCTCGAGACGCGAGCGAAGATGATCGAGGGTGATGTCGCCTCGGCGTGCGCTTCCATCGCGAAGGATCTCGGCGAGACCGATTTCAACGAGGCAAGCGTCGAGGAGGCATGCCGCGCGGCAGACCGAGCGATCGCCGCTCATCTCGAGCTCGGCATCGAGATCGACATCATCGCGACCCCGCCGGTCTGCCATATCGACGCTCAAGCACGGGTCGATTGCGAGGCGGGCTGCCAGATCGACATCGAGTGCACCGAGCCCGAGCTTCACGTCCGCTGCGAGGAAGGCAAGTTCGCCGTCGAGTGTGATGTCGACTGCGAAGCGAACGTCGAGGCCTATTGCGAGCTGAGCGGAGACATCGTCGCCGACTGTGAGGGGAGCTGCCAAGGCTATTGTGAAGGCGGATGCGAAGGGAGCTGCAGCGGAACCTGTGATGGCGTCTGCAACGGGACCTGCGAAGGCGAACTTGGCGGCGATGGACGCTGCGATGGAGTCTGCAAGGGGAGCTGCGAAGGAACCTGCTCAGGATCGTGCAGCGGGACCTGCTCGGGATCGTGCGAAGGCTCATGCCGCGTCGAGGTCGAGGGGAAGGCTGAATGTGACGCGCGTGGCGATTTTTATTGCCGAGGCGGCTGCACCAAGGAGGTTTCACCGCCCCGCTGCGAGGGGAGCTTCGAGCCGCCCCGCTGCGAAGGGGATGCCGAGTGCCATGCGAGCTGTGAGGCTCAAGCCAACTTCGCCGCCGAGTGCACCGAGGGTTCGATCCACGTCGAGGTCCGCGCCGATGGCGAAGGGGCCGCGGAGCTCGTCGATACGCTCGAGGCCAACCTTCCGAAGCTCCTCCTCGTCGTCGAGGGCTACGGACAGCTCTTCAAGGACGCAGGCGCCTTCGTCCGCTCGGTGGAGCGCCTCTCGGCCGGCCTGAGAAACAACTTCGCCTGCGCCCTCGTGAAGATCGAAGCGCTTGGAAATGCCGTGGCTTCGACGGCCGCGGCCGCCGCGAGCGTGAGCGTCACGGTCGAATTCAGCGCCTGCGTGAGCGCGTCGGCCTCGACGAGTGGGGCGAGCGCCGGCGAGCCCACTTGCAGCTAATCGGCTGTGATTCGAGCGGGGCGCACCTCGCCGCCTCGCCCTCGTCCAGATGTTGAAGCCAACGTGAAGCTGAACGCCCGCCTCGAATGCATCGGAGCGGGCGTTTCTTCTTCGCTCTCGTCTTGCCCCATGCGTGGGAGACCGAAGCCTGATAAAGAAGGGATGTGGATCGCTCTTTTTCAACGCGTTGGATTCGCCTCATCCGCTCGCATGGCGGGTTCGCACATGACACCTCGCCCAGAGGCCTTCGCCTTCTAGTCTTATTCGCAGTCGCGATTGTCCTCACGCAAAATGCGTGCGGCGGGCCATCAACGCCCTCGCGCACCGCGCGCGATTTTGGAAACCTCATCGAGCGCGAGGCTTACGACGCGGCCTACCACCTCCTCGCCTCGGAAAGCCGCGCCGAGGTCAGTCCGGAGGATTTCGCCCGCGAGCTTCGTCAAAATCCGAGCGAACGCCTCGCCCTCGCCTCGATGCTCCGAGGCGAACCAGAGGCCCAGCGCGCTGAAGCCCGATTCACGCTTGCAGATGGAACAGTCGTCCGTTTCTACCTCGAGGACGGGGAATGGCGGCTCGATGGCTCCATCCTCAACCCCTATCCTCAATCGACGCCCGAGCTCGCGCTCCGATCTTTTTCGCGCGCGGTGCAGAATAAGCGCTTCGATCTTCTCATCCGTTTCGTTCCGAGGCGCGATCGCGAGGGGCTCAATGAGCAGGTTTTCCGCGAGGCTTTCGAGGACGGTCCTGACCCAGCGCTCGCTCGTCTCTTCGCCATCGTCGATGAAACCGACTCCTTCAAGGCTCAGATTGAAGACGATCGCGCCGTCATCCAATACGCAAGCGACGGCCTCGTCTTCCTCGTCTTCGAAGATTCGGTGTGGAAGATCGCGGACCTTCGCTGAACCATGAGCCCGACCGCGATCGAGCGTTTTCAGGTGCGCGAAGAGGACGCCGGAGAGCGTCTCGATAAGGTCTTAGCGCGTTATACGCCGAACTATTCAAGGAGCCAAATACAGCGACTCATCGAGGGGGGAGCGATCACGCAGGATGGCGAAACGCTCACAAAGACCTCGCGTGCAATCGCGGGCGCCGAGATCCGAATCGCAGCGCCCCCATCCGAACGCCTCGTGCTCGAGCCCGAAAACCTCCCCATCGACATCCTCTACGAGGATCCGCATCTGCTCGTGGTTGACAAGCCTGCCGGGATGGTCGTTCATCCCTCTAAGGGGCACACGAGCGGAACGCTCGTCCACGCCATCCTCCATAAGCTCATCGAGCGAAGCGGTGAAGACGAGGATCGGCCCGGCATCGTCCACCGTTTGGATAAAGATACCAGCGGCCTGATGGTCATCGCGCGGACGGTCAAAGCGTTCGAGGCGCTCGGCGCCCTCTTTCGGGCGCAAGAGATCCACCGCGAATACCACGCCATCGCGCTCGGCTTCGATCGCGAGCAGCAGCGGTTCGAGACCCTCCATGCGCGACATCCCCGCGATCGAAAGCGCTTTTCGAGCCGCGTTGAGGCCGGAAAGGTCGCCATCACGGAGGTCCGGAGGCTCGAGGCGCTCCCTTTCGCGGCGCTCGTCGAATGCCGCCTCCACACCGGACGGACGCATCAAATCCGCGTCCACCTGAGCGATGCAGGCTATCCCCTCCTCGGCGATCCGCTCTACGGACGCTCCATCTCCAACCCGGCCGTCCGCGCCATCGGTCGGGAGCTCGGCCGGCAAGCGCTCCACGCTCGCGTCCTCGCGTTCCAACATCCGCTGAGCGGCGAGGACGTCCGATTCGAGCGCGAGGCCCCGGCGGATTTTCAGCGCGCACTTGAGGCGCTTCGCGCGCTCAAACGCTGAGGCTCACCAGACCTTGGAAGGAATGTGCCCCTTGGATCGCACGAGCACATCGATGAGCGCGCGATCGTAGTAGTTCTTGGCGTACAGCTCGGGCGGGACTCGCTTTTTATACAGGGCGCGCCCCTCCTCGATCTCGTCTTCAAGGACTTCGAAAAGGGTGTCGTTCGCCAGCCCCTCGAGGATCTTCTCCTCGTTGTAGAGGCTGAGATCGCTCGCGATATGGCGAGCAAAGCGGCGTGCGGCGTCTGCGTTATCGATCGGCGTCATGACTGTTTCGAAGACTAACGCGGGGACGAGCCCGAAGTCAAAGCTTCGGCGGCGATGGCCCCTTCTCTCAGAACTTCAATGCGATCACCACGGACTCGCGCGATCGTCGATGGGGCACCGCCTGGGGATTTTCCTTCGAGGATCCCATCCACCGCCTGAAGGATGGCCGGATCGAGCGCCTCGGTCGATGCGACGGAGGGCCCGCCCCGAAGATTCGCGCTCGTCGCAGTCAGCGGGCCGCCGAAGGCCCGACAAAGGTCGAGCGCGGGGCTCGCGGCAGGGATGCGGATCGCGACGGCGCCATCGCGGATCAGCGCGGGATGGAGACCTGGTTTTGCATCGAGGACGAGCGTGAGCGGACCCGGCCAGTGCCTTTCAGCGAGCTCCCGAGCTTTTCCTTCGAGCGGGAGAGCGAGCGAGGCGACGCTCTCGAGATCGGGGGCAATCAGACCAAGGGTCTCTTCTCCGCTCCGCCGTTTGATCGCAAGTACGGCCTCGACGGCCGCCTTCGAATGCGCGTCAGCGAGAAGCCCGATGAGCGTCTCGGTCGGCGCCGCGATCACCCCGCCGCGGCGGAGAATCTGGATCGCCGACCGCACGGGTTCACCTCGTCCTTGCGTGGTGACCAATGTCCTTACGGTAGTGCACGCCATCAAAGCGGATCTTCGACGCCGCCTCATACGCGCGCGCGGCGGCATCATCGACGTTGCCCCCGATCGCTGTGACCGTAAGAACACGCCCGCCTGAGGTCACGATCGTATCGCCTTCAAGCCGAGTGCCCGCGTGGTAAACAATCACGCCTTCGGTTTGATTGGCCTCATCGATGCCTTCGATGGGCTTCCCCTTTTCGAACTCGCCCGGATAGCCGCCCGAAGCGAGCACGACGCAAAGCGCCGCAGGCGCCTCCCAGCTCGGAGAAAATTCACCGAAATCACCGCGCGCCGCCCCGAGAAAGAGCGGGAGGACATCGCCTTTCATCCGGGCCATCAGCGACTCGCATTCGGGATCGCCGAGGCGAACGTTGTATTCGAGAACCTGCGGCTCTCCGTCGACGATCATGAGCCCCACAAAGAGCGCGCCCTTAAAGGGGACGCCTTCCTCGCGCATCCCACGAAGTGTCGGCTCGACGACGCGCTGGATGATCGCCTCTTCGACCTCGGGCGTGACGACGGGTGGCGGGGAGTACGCACCCATACCGCCCGTATTCGGGCCCTGATCGCCATCGAAAACACGCTTATGATCCTGCGCCGGCGCCATCCGAAGATAGCGCGTTCCATCGCTTATCACGTGGTAGCTCACCTCTTCTCCGACGAGCGTCTCTTCGATAAGAATGCGCTCGCCTGAGGCGCCGAACTCCCGCTTTCGCATGATGCGATCGACCGCGTCTTTTGCCTCGGCCGCGTCCTTGGCGACAAAGACACCTTTCCCCGCCGCGAGGCCATCGGCTTTGACGACAAGCGGCCGGTTCGCCTCTTCGATAAAGCGATCGGCTTCGTCCGGATCGCCGAAGACGCGAAAATCCGCCGTGGGGATGCCGTGGCGCGCCATGAATTCCTTGCTGAAGATCTTCGAGCCCTCGAGCTGTGCGGCCGCCTTCGTCGGACCGAAAGCTGCAATCCCCGCGGCTTCAAGCGCATCGACCGCGCCCGCCACGAGCGGCGCCTCGGGCCCCAGAATCACAAGACCCGCGCCGATCTCCTTCGCAAGCGAAACAATCGCGTCCGGATCGTTCACATCGACGGGGTGATTCGGTCCGAGCCCGGCCATTCCGCCATTGCCCGGTGCCGCGTGGACCTCGACCTTCGGATCGAGTGAAAGCTTATGCATGATGGCGTGCTCGCGCGCGCCGCTCCCGATGATGAGGACCTTCATTTGCACCTCAATGCCTGAAATGACGTAGCCCCGTAAAGACCATGGCGATGCCGGCTGCGTCGGCTGCAGCGATCACCTCCTCGTCCCGTTTGCTCCCGCCGGGTTGAGCGATCGCGGTGATGCCCGCATCGCGCGCCGCTTCAATGCCATCGGCGAAGGGGAAGAATGCATCCGACGCCATCGCCGCTCCCCGCGCAAGCTCACCGGCCTTTTGCGCCGCGATCTGCACGCTCGTCACGCGGGCCATCTGGCCCGCCCCAACGCCGACGGTCCGATCTTCGAGGGCGAAAACGATCGCGTTCGATTTGACGTGCTTCCCCACACGCCACGCCATCTCAAGCGAGCGATATTCGCTCTCGGTGGGCGCGCGCTTGGTGACAACCTTGGCGGCTCGAATCTCGTCTTGAAGCGTGCGATCGCGATCTTGCACAAGGAGGCCACCCCCGATCCGCTTCATATGAAGTTCTTGGAAATCAGGGCCGAGCCACGCGCCCGTCGCGAGCAGCCTTAGCGCCGGCTTTTCTCGAAGCTTTTTGAGCGCGGCTTCGCTGAACGAGGGCGCGACGATGCACTCGAGGAAGGTCTCCGAGAGGACGGCTGCCGTCGCTTCATCGACCTCGCGATTGAGCGCGACGATCCCACCGAAGGCGCTCGTCGGATCGGCCTCGCGCGCGAGGCGGTAGGCTTCGGCAAGCTCAGCCGCACGCGCGACGCCGCAGGGATTGGTGTGCTTGACAACCACCGCCGCAGGCTCAGTGAATTCCCGGACGGCGTCGAGCGCCGCATCCACATCGACGAGGTTGTTGAAGCTGAGCTCTTTGCCGCCCGCGCCGAGGCTTTCGGCAAGCGCAAGGCTCCCAGGCTTTGCGCCGCGCTCGATATAGAACGCGCCCGCCTGATGCGGGTTTTCGCCGTAGCGCACATCGTAAGCCTTCTGAAGCGAGAGCGTGAGCGTCGAGGGGAAACGCGCCGGCGTTCCATCCTCCTCGGCAAAGGGGCCGGTGCTCGTCATATAAGCCGCGATGGCGCCATCGTACGCCGCCGTATGGCTGAACGCCTTGGCGGCGAGGCGCTGACGCGTCGTGAGCGAGGTCTCGCCGTTCTCACGTAGCTCGTCGATGACGCTCTCATAATCCTCGGGCGAGGTGACAATCGTCACGCGCTCATGGGATTTGGCCGCGCTCCGCACCATCGTGGGGCCGCCGATATCGATGTTCTCGATCGTCTCCTCACGTCCTGCGCCCCGAGCGACCGTTTCCTCAAAGGGGTAGAGGTTAACGCAGACGAGATCGATGGGTGCGCCGCCGATGCGCTCGAGATCGGCGCGGTCCTCATCGCAATCGCGCATGAGGATGCCGCCGTGGACTCGCGGATGAAGGGTCTTCACGCGTCCATCCATGATCTCGGGCGAACCCGTGAAATCGCTCACATCGCGTACGGGAATTCCGGCGTCGCGGAGTGCCTTTGCCGTGCCGCCCGTGCTGAGGATCTCGAAGCCCAGCTCCGCAAGCTCTTTGGCAAAGTCCACGACGCCTGTCTTATCCGAGACCGAGATCAGCGCTCTTTTCATCTTTCAACGCACTCCTTCGCTGCGCGCGATCCATCCGCGCGCCGCCCCATCGAGCGAATCAGCGGGGCCGACGTATGCCGCCGGGCCATAGCGCGTGATCCCTATTGCGTGCAAGCCCAGGTCCTGCTTTTCTTCGGCTTTCGTCGAGGAAGCACACTTCGGATGATGAGAACCCACCCTTAAGGTTATTCCTGTGGTACTCGTGTGCAATCCGTAGATCGGGGTGCACATTCCGGGAACCATTCGATTTCACGCGCATATTCTGCCGAGGACAAAAATCCCCCTTAAGGATTTCTCCCATTGGCGATTTGACACGAAGCAAAAATGACGAACACAGCGCAGCCATGACTCAAAACGATTCCCCAGTCGGTCTCGAGCTCATACGCCTTCCCCCCGTCTACGTGGCTGCTTTCCGCGAAGGTTGGAATGTGGCGGACCTTCAGGCCATCACCCGAGAGATCCTCGCCGAGGACACCGAGCGCTTCATCTTCATCTCGGACGTCAAATCGATTCGTCCCGCAGGCGTTCTCGAGCGGCAGAAAATGAGCTCGACCCTGAACGAGATTCATCAGCAGCTCGCGGAGCGGATGATCGCCTCGATCGTCATCTCCGACTCTCCCATCATGCGAGGCGTGGTGAAGGCCGTGACCTGGCTCACGGACTTCCCGTATCCGATCAACTGTTTCGGCACGGCCGAAGAGGCGATCGCGGACGCGAATGAGCGCCTTCAGGCCGAGGGACTCTTCTGCCCGACCTTTGAGCTCCGCAGCTATTTTCGGCGGGCCGGTCACTCCGCCAGCAGCTGAATTGGCAACACCTACAGCGGCGCTTTTCGATAAGTTGCGCTCCGTCTCTGTATTTCTTGAGCGAGCAGGACTATAACTCAGCCAATATGAAGAGCACCCTCGCGTTCGTGACCACCCAGGCTTCTTTCGAAGACCGCCTCGCGCGTCTGCTCGACGCCTCGAAGATCGAGGTTGCTCGGATCTCGCCGGGAGATATTGCGGCGTATGAAGGCGTCAGCGGCGTGCTTCTCGACGCGTATTCTTTCGGCGACGAGGATCTGCTTTTCCGCGAAGCGGCGTTTCTGAGGGCGCAAGAGATCCCCTTTGCGATCGATCTTTCACGCGCAGCAAATGTCGACCCGCTCTTGATTGAGCTTGCCCACGGATTCACCGCTCGCGCGCCGTCCGAGCTCGATGCGCTCACGGTCCGCCTCGCCTTCATCGCCGTTCAGCGCCGCGATCCGCGCATCGAGTTTGCGACGACGATGGCGCCACATCACGACGCGCTCCTTCTCGTGATGAGCGATGGCTCTGCGCGCCTCGAGCCAAGACCGCTTCATGCCGAGGACGATCGGGAGCAGCTCGCTTCCATCACCATCCTCGACGACGGCCGCGGCGTCGAGATCGGCACGACCGGCGGCGCTCGCTTTACATTCACGATGGCGAAGTCCGAGCCGCTCGATGGGCGAAGCCTTGGAGCGAGGATCCGCGAACTCCGCCAATATGCCGGCATCACCCAGGCCGAGCTCGCTCGGCGGACGGGGATTCATCGGCCCAATATCGCGAGGGTCGAGGCTGGGCGCCATACGCCCTCGCTCGAGACGATCTCGAGGCTTGCCGAGGCGCTCGGCGTCAACCCGAGTCAGATCCTTCGCTGATTCCCCCGCTTTTGTCACGGCGCCTAAAAAACAAACGCTGGACTCCGCTCAATGCTCTATGCTTAGCGGATGAAGAGCGCCGATAAACAAAAACCGATTCATGATGCGGCGACCGTCATCCTCTTGCGCGAGGCGGCAGACGGGCGCGGGCTCGAGACCTTCCTCCTTAAGCGACACTCCGAGAGCGGCTTCATGGGAAGCTTCCACGTCTTTCCGGGAGGGCGCGTCGACACCTCGGATCGCGATCTCAGCCTGCCCTATTCCGGCCGCAAGGTCGATCCGCTCCCTGCACTCCTTTCCGAACCGCAATCGCCTGTCGATGCCGTCTTCGGGCTTTTCGTCGCCGCAATTCGGGAGACGCTTGAGGAGGCCGGAATTTTCCTCGGAGAAGCGCGCACTCCGGCGCAGATCGATCGCGCAATCCGCGAAGGCCTCGGCTTTCGCGAGGCGCTCGTGAAAGCCGACGCTCGCTTGCGGCTCGACCGGCTCGTCCCCTATGCGCGTTGGGTCACGCCGCCCATGGAAAACCGCCGCTTCGATACGCGCTTCTTTTTCGCGCGCTGCGATCGCGACGAGAGCCTCCGCGCCTGTCACGACGGTGTGGAGACCATCGATGGCGCGTGGTACCGGCCTGAGGAAGCACTCGATCTGGCCGATCGACTCGAGATGATGCTCGCGCCCCCAACGCTTCGGACGCTTCAAGAGCTCGCCGAAGCCGCGAGCGTGGACGAGGCCGTCGCGCTCGGCGCACGGAGGCCTTTGCCGCTCATCCGGCCCGGCGTCGCGCAGGTCGGCGATGCGTTCGTTCTCACCCTCCCGGGCGATCCTCTTCATCCGGATAAAACGCGCGCGCTCCCCGGCCCGACGCGACTTCGTTGGGAAAATGGCCGCTGGATTGGCGAGGATCCGAGCTGAGTTAACCTTTCGGCGCGTTCAATTCGCTCCGCGAGGCCTTCTCTTCATGGCCTGACCGCCCGAAGCGCCGGCCAAGCTCGGCGAGCACTGCGCGCAGCGGGATCCCTCGATGGATGAGCCCGACGAGGGCGTGGTAGAAGAGATCGGCAAATTCCGAGACGACGCGCTCATCGGATTCATTGGCGATGGCCTCCGCAAGCTCGCCCGCCTCCTCGCGGATCTTCTCTCCGATTTTGGGTGCGCCGCGGTCGAGGAGATAGCGCGTATAGCTTTTATCGCCGCTCGAATCCCGCCGCGCGTTCAGCTCTCGCTCAAGCCGCCCAAGGATGGGGAGCGCGGGCTCTTTCTTTGCCGCGCCCGCATCGAGGCGCTCAAAAAAGCACGTCTCTTCGAGCGTGTGGCAGCTGGGCCCCGTCGCCTCACCGAGATAAAGGACGGCATCACCATCGCAATCGGCAACGATCTCATCGACACGTATCGTGTGTCCCGAGCTTTCCCCCTTCTTCCATTGAGCACGACGCGAACGGCTATAAAAATGGGCCTCCCCGGTGCTCAGGGTGTTTTCGACGGCCTCGCGGTTCGCGTGAGCAAGCATGCGGATTTCGCCGGTCGCCACATCTTGGACGACGACGGTGACGAGCCCACGCTCGTCCCATTTCAACTCGTCAAGTTTCATCGCTTCGCGCTCCATCTTCGAAAGTTCCTAGGCCGTTCGCCCTTCGAGCATCGCACCATCGATCGCCACGATCGTCTGGTGGCGTCGTTTCGCGACGGTCCATGCCTTACGCGAAAAGACCCTGACGCGAAAAGACTCGAAAACGCGAGCCAACGCGCACCTTAGCACCTCTTCGCCCCGAGTCTCTGTGCGAGCGACGCTCCCCTCGATCACGTTCGCTTTAAACAGCGATACCCCGCGCTCATTTCGGCCTTGAGTGACTCGAAAGAGTCTTGCCGAATGAGGGGGGAATCGACCGCGCTCCCAAACTCGATGAAGGCGGCAAAGAGAAACGGCAAAGAGAAACGCGGTCGAGGAAACTTCCTAGACCGCGCCATCGATTCAGCCGAGAAGAGCGTCGAGCTCTTGCTCCACCTTCTGCTCCTTGCAACGGCGCGCCAGCGCGAGCTCTGCCACCAAAAGGTTCCGTGCCTGTTCGAGAAGTCGTCGCTCACCAAAGCTCAGCTCTTTTTCGCCGCGAAGCCGGCTCAGATCCCGAAGGACCTTGGCGACCTCAACGGGCGAGCCGCTGTTGAGCATCTCCGTATATTCGCGATAGCGCCGATTCCACGGCTGCGCCGTCACGGCGATCTCATCACGTTTCAGGGTCTCAACCACGGCCTTCGCGTCCTGACGCGAGATGATCGGCCGAAGCAAGCCCGAAGCTCCTGCGGTCGGGACCATCACCTTCATGCCGGTCTCGACGATATGAATCACATAGAAGCTTTGGGATTGCCCTTTGATGCGCTTCTCTTCGATCGAGGTGATCTCACCCACTCCATGGGCGCGGTGTACAGTTTTATCTCCGATCTTGAAGCTCATCCAGAATATCCTCCATCGGGCTCATCCTGCCGAGCCCGGGACGCATCCGCCCCTAGCAGAGAGGAGCCCGTTGGGGACACCGTCTTGGCGAGGGGCGGCGAAAATGACTTCATAATCATAGCGCAAAACGCTGCGTCCGTCAATCCCTCCCTACTTGGGATTTTCTACTGATTCCGCCAACTTAGGCCAATCACGCCTTGGAGCGAGCCACCGCGGACTTCGCCGTCGAAGCATTCTTCTCGCCTTTTCCGGTGGTGTTCTCGGGCTTTTCCTCGGTGGCGGGAGCGAGGCCATATTTTGCGCGGACCTTCGCCTCGATCTCATCGAGCATGCTCGGATTTTCCTCGAGGAAGTTCCGCGCATTATCCCGCCCCTGGCCGAGACGATCGCCGCCATAGCTATACCAAGCGCCCGATTTTTCGACGATGTCCTCGGCGACCGCGAGATCGAGGATATCGCCACTTTTGCTAATCCCCTTACCGAAGAGAATGTCGAACTCAGCCGTCTTGAACGGAGGCGCGAGCTTATTCTTGACGACCTTGACGCGGACGCGGTTTCCGATGGCATCCTCTCCCGCCTTCAGCGTCGAGATCCGCCGGATGTCGAGGCGCTGCGAGGCGTAGAATTTGAGCGCGTTTCCGCCAGTCGTCGTCTCCGGGCTGCCAAACATCACTCCGATCTTCATACGGATCTGGTTGATGAAGAAGAGGGTCGTATGGCTCTTCTGCACCGTGCCGGTAAGCTTTCGGAGCGCTTGGCTCATCAGCCTCGCTTGGAGACCCACATGGCTGTCGCCCATATCTCCCTCGATCTCGGCCTTGGGAACGAGCGCCGCGACCGAGTCGACGACGATCACGTCCACGGCTCCCGAGCGAACGAGGGTATCGGCAATCTCGAGCGCCTGCTCACCGTGGTCCGGCTGGCTGATGAGGAGCTCGTCCACATTCACCCCGAGCCGACGTGCATACGTCGGATCGAGCGCATGCTCTGCGTCGATGAACGCCGCCACGCCGCCCTTTCGCTGGCATTCGGCGATCGCGTGAAGAGTGAGCGTCGTCTTTCCCGACGATTCGGGACCGTAGACCTCCACGATCCTTCCGCGCGCATAGCCACCCACCCCGAGCGCAAGGTCGAGGCTGAGCGAGCCCGTGGGAAAAGTCGCGACTTCGATCTTCTGCGCATCACCGAGGCGCATGATCGAGCCCTTTCCATAGTTTTTCTCGATGGCTCCGATAGCGAGATTGAGGGCTTTTTCGCGGTTGGTATCGATGGACATGAACGCTCCGAAGAGAAAAAAGACTGAACAAATGCGTAGACCATTCTTTTCGGCGGGTCAAGCTTTTCTTCTCGGGAGGCAAACAATCCTAGGGATGACTTTTTAAGGCGGCGCGTGCCCCGGCCGCGGCGCGATTGGGCGCCTCAACGCGAGCGCGCGACGTCAAAACGCTAGGTGAGGTGGCCCTCAGAAAGCCGCCGTTGCGGGCGAGGGCGCGGTCGCCGCCGGCGTCGCCGAAGAGGGCGGCCTCGGCGGGCACGCGGGAGGCGGCGCGCAAACGGGAGGCGAGGACGGAGGTCGGAGCGCTCGCGATGGGCTCAGAGTCTCCACGCGCGCTTCTGCTTGGCTCTTCTGCTCGCCTCACGCTCTCGGGCTCAACGCCCAGGCCCTGTTCCGGCACATCGGCCGCGGCCGTCGCGCTGAGGAGCCCGCTGGGCGTGAGTCCGAAGACGGGGCGCCCGACGCATCGCGCCGTCTGCCGCCTCATCGAAGCGAAGGCGAGGAGCGCGACTCCCATACCGAGGAGCTCCGCGCCGCCCAAGCGCGATCCGGGGAGCTCCTCGACAGCGCTCAGGTACGCGTCGCCTCGGAGAGCGCACGGATGAGTGCGTGCACGCGCTCGACAGCCTCTTCTGGGCTGGACGCAGCCTCGATGGTTTCGACAATGGCGCTCCCGACCACGATGCCCTCGGCCTTGCCCGCGATCGCACGCACCTGCTCGGGAGTGCGAATGCCGAAGCCGAGCGCGATGGGTTTGCCGAGAATCTTCGAAAGCGCGATGGAGCGGTTTCCCGCGGCCTCGAGATCCAACCCCGCGCTCCCCGTCACGCCCGTCATCGAGACGGAATAGACGAAAGAGGTTGCCACACTCGCTGCGAGCTTCAGCCGAGCCTCATCGCTCGTGGGCGCGACGAGCGGGATGAAATCGAGACCCTCCCGAATCGCCGGATCACGAAGCGAGGCACACTCCTCGGGGGGCAGATCGACGACGAGAAGTCCATCGACCCCCGCCACTTTGGCATCGCGCACCAGACGCTCCTCGCCGTAGCGAAGGATCGGATTGTAATATCCGAACTGAACGAGGGGGATTTCGCTCTTTGTGCGGATCTTTCTCACCGCCTCGAGCACACCCTTGAGGGTGGTTCCGTTTTTGATTGCCCGCGCGCTCGCCCGCTGGATCGCGGCGCCGTCGGCGGTCGGATCGCTGTAAGGGACGCCGAGTTCGACGATGTCGGCGCCCGCATCGGCCGCTGCCAGGACAAGGTCAACGGTCGCATCGAGGCTGGGATCGCCCGCCGAGAGAAAGACGACGAGCGCCGAACGGCCCTCAGCGGCCGCTCTTTCAAACGCCTGATTCAGACGAGTCATCCGATTTTTTCTCCATGCGCTTCGAGCCATTCTCGCGCGTTGTCGAGATCTTTATCGCCGCGGCCCGAAAGTGAGACGATGATGTCACGCCCTTCGCCGATCGCCTCGACGACCTTGGGCAGGTACGCGATCGCATGACTCGATTCGAGCGCTGGGATGATGCCCTCGGTGCGGCAGAGTTGTTTGAAGGCATCGAGCGCCTCGCGATCGGTGACGGTGCCGTACGTGGCGCGGCCCGAGTCCTTGAGGAAGGAGTGCTCCGGGCCAACGCCGGGGTAATCGAGGCCGGCAGAAACGCTATGCGCCTCGATCACTTGGCCGTCCTCATCCTGCAGAAGATAGCTCTTCGAACCGTGGAGCACGCCCACACTCCCCTTCGTGAGCGCAGCCGCGTGCCGATCGGTATCGAGCCCTTCGCCGGCCGCCTCGACGCCAAAGAGTTTGACCTCGGCATCGCCGACGAATTCGTGAAAGAGCCCCATCGCGTTCGAACCGCCGCCGACGCACGCGACAAGGGCATCCGGGAGTTTTCCGATCCGCTGGAGAATCTGAGCCTTGGCCTCGCGCCCAATCACGGCCTGAAAATCACGGACGATCGTGGGATAAGGATGCGGCCCCGCCACCGAGCCGACGCAATAATGCGTATCCTTCACGTAGGTCACCCAATCGCGCATCGCCTCGTTCATCGCGTCTTTCAGCGTCGCGGAGCCGGATGAGACCGGATTGACCTTCGCGCCGAGGAGCTCCATCCGGGCGACATTCGGGGCCTGCCTCCGGACGTCCTCGCTCCCCATGTAGACCTCGCATTCGAGACCGAGGAGCGCGCAGGCCGTCGCAGTCGCCACGCCGTGCTGTCCGGCGCCCGTCTCGGCGATGACGCGCGTCTTGCCCATCCGCTTGGCGAGGAGCACCTGCCCAATGGTGTTGTTCACCTTATGCGCGCCGGTGTGGCAGAGATCTTCGCGCTTCAGCCAGACGCGAGCGCCAACCTCCTCGGAGAGATTCTTCGCGTGGTAAAGTGAGGTGGGTCGGCCGACATAATGCTGAAGGAGCTCGTCAAGCTCTTCGAGGAAGCCGGGATCGTTTTTGATTGCCTCGTAAGCCCGGGTGAGCTCATCGAGCGCAGGCATCAGCGTCTCGGCGACAAAGCGGCCACCATAAGGGCCAAAACGCCCCGTCTGACTGCGTTGGTTCTCTTCGTTCGACATATTCGCGCCCTAACCCTACACGAGCGGCGCCGAGATGCCACGAGCGGCTTCGACGAACGCGCGCATTTTCTCGAAATCCTTGGTGCCGGGGGTGCCCACCTCGACCCCGCTCGCCGTGTCGACCCAGGCCGGCTCGACGAGCTCGATCGCCTCTCGGACATTTTCAGCAGTCAGGCCACCAGCCAAGATGAGCTCCCTCTCTTTGGCGATCTTCACAGCCAAGGACCAGTCAAAACGCGCACCCGTCCCTCCCGGCATCGCGCCGCGCACTTTGGTATCGAGTAGTAGCTTCGTTCCGGGATATTGACGACACCGTCGATGGAGTGCCTTCTCATCCTCTCCTTTTCCGACGCCGACCACTTTATAGGCAGGGAGCTTGAGCGAGCTGAGAAACTCCGGGGTCTCGCTCCCGTGAAGCTGCACTTCATCGAGCCCGATCTCTTCGTAAAGACGAAGGATTTCTTCCCTTGACGCGTCGACGAAGACCCCGATGATCAAGGCGCGCCCTTTCGCAAGCGAGGCGATGTCACGCGCCTTGTCGATTTCAATGCAGCGCGGCGTCCCGGGCCAAAAGTTGAGCCCTATCGCGTCGACGCCCAAAGCGAGCGCCTTTTCCGCATCCTGAACGCGCGTAATGCCGCAGATTTTCACTTTCGCCGTCTTTTGCTTGGGCGTGTTCATGATTTTCCTTGCCGAAGATCGACAATTCCCGCATTCTTTATCGTGGAATGAGGGTTCGTCCTCTAAGACAATCCTTTGACTGGCGTAAACTCTTTGCCTGGACCAAAGTGCGATGCGTCGAAGATCGGCGGTGAAATCCGTCGATCGTGGTGAAAAGAGACTGTTGATCGATATGCCGAATACCGCTACCCAAATCCGAGAGGAGCTCGACTCGGTCGTCATCCGCTTCGCTGGCGATTCTGGCGACGGAATGCAGATCACCGGGACCCAGTTCTCGTCGGCGACCGCACTGATGGGGAACGATCTCTCGACCTTCCCGGATTTCCCGGCGGAGATCCGAGCCCCGGCTGGGACGACCTACGGGGTCTCGGGCTTCCAAATCCACTTCGCTTCGCACGACATCAAGACCCCGGGCGACGCCCCGGACGTGCTCGTCGCGATGAACCCCGCGGCGCTCAAGGTGAACCTTGGCGCGTTGAAAGAGGGCGGGCTGCTCATCGTCAATACGGGGGCGTTCACCAAGGCGAATAACGCGAAGGCTGGATGTAAGGAGGATCCGCTCGCGGATCCGGCGCTCGAAAAATATCGCGTCCTCCCGATCGACATCACCAAGCTCACGCTCGACGCCGTCAAGCCCTTCAAGCTCGGCGCGAAGGACGCAGCGCGATGCAAGAATATGTGGACGCTCGGGCTGATGTTCTGGCTGTACGGCCGGGATCGTCAGCCCTCGATCGATTTTCTCAACGAGAAATTCGGCAAGAAACGGCCCGAGATCGCCGCCGCCAACATTGCGGCGATCAACGCCGGTCATATCTACGGTGAGACGGCGGAGCTTCCCACCGAGATTCGTCCGGTGGTTGTGGCGCGTGCCGAGCTCCCTCGCGGAACCTATCGCACCATCGACGGCAACCAAGCGCTCGCTTGGGGTTTTGCCGCGGCGGCTCAACTGAGCGGTCTCCCCTTCTTTTACGGATCGTATCCGATCACGCCCGCCTCGACGCTCCTTCACCACCTCGCACGCCTCAAAAATTTTGGCATCACCACCTTTCAAGCCGAAGATGAGATCGCGGCGGTGGCGTCCGCGATCGGTGCGAGCTTCGGCGGAGCACTCGGCATCACGGGCACCTCGGGCCCGGGCGTGGCGCTCAAGACCGAAGCCATCGGCCTCGCCATCATGACGGAGCTTCCGCTCGTCGTCGTCGATGTACAGCGCGGCGGCCCCTCGACGGGTCTTCCGACGAAAACCGAGCAGAGCGATCTCTTCCAAGCGGTCTGGGGGCGAAACGGCGACGCGCCTCTTCCGGTCCTCGCACCCGCAACGCCGGGAGAGTGCTTCGAGTTTGCGATCCTCGCCTCGAAGATCGCGGTGAAGTACATGACGCCCGTCATGCTCCTCACGGACGGATTCATCGCCAATAGCGCCGAGCCTTGGAAGATCCCAGACGTGAGCTCGCTTGAGCCCTTCCCGGTCACGCACCATACCGAAACGGAAGGTTTCTCGCCGTTCAAGCGCGATCCCAGGACGCTCGCCCGCGTGTGGGCCAAGCCCGGAACGCCCGGGCTCGAGCATCGCATCGGCGGCATCGAAAAGGATTATGAGACGGGGCATATCTCGTACGATCCGGCCAACCACCACCGCATGACGCTCACCCGCGCCGAGAAGGTGCAGAACGTTCGCGCGCTCTATCCGAAGCTCACGCTCGATCAGGGCGAAAGCGAGGGCGAGATGCTCGTCATCGGTTGGGGCTCGACGCACGGCGCGATCAGCCAAGCCGTCGATCGTGTGCGAAAGAGCGGTCGCCGCGTGAGCCACCTCCACCTCCGCCACATCTGGCCCCTTCCCGAGGGACTGAAGGAGCTCGCGGAGCGATTCGATCAGATCATGGTCCCGGAGCTCAATCACGGTCAACTCGTCCGGCTCCTCCGGGCCGAACTCCTCATCAACGCCAAGGGCTTCAATAAGATCGCCGGACAGCCCTTCAAGATCAGCGAGATCGTCGATGAGATCGAGGCTCGCCTTGGGAAGAAAGAGGAAGAGCGATGAGCGCCAATATCCCCCTCAGCCGTACTGATTTCGCTTCGGATCAGGAGGTCCGTTGGTGCCCGGGTTGCGGCGATTACGCGATCCTCGCAGCCGTCCAGCGCGTCCTCCCCGAACTGGTCGAGAAGAAGGAAAACACAGTCTTCATTAGCGGGATCGGCTGCTCGAGCCGCTTCCCTTACTACATGAACACCTACGGCTTCCACACGATCCACGGCCGCGCGCCCGCGATCGCAACGGGGCTGAAGCTCGCGAACCCGGAGCTTGATGTCTGGGTCGTGACGGGTGATGGCGACGGCCTCTCCATCGGTGGAAACCACCTCCTCCACGCGCTTCGCCGCAACATCGATCTCCAGATCCTTCTGTTCAACAACCAGATCTACGGGCTCACGAAGGGTCAATATTCGCCGACGTCGAAGGTCGGAAAGGTCACGCCTTCGACCCCCTTCGGCTCGGTCGATGCGCCGGTGATCCCCGCACACGTGGCGCTCGGTGCGGCGGCGCGCTTCGTCGCTCGCGGCTACGATGTCTCGAAAGAGCTCCCCGAGGTGCTGAAGCGCGCACACCAGCATCGAGGCGCCTCGTTTGTCGAGATCCTCCAGAACTGCCCCGTCTTCAACGATGAGGCCTTCGTCCAGATCACCGATCGCAAGCAGGGGCCGGCATATCAGCTCTGGCTCAAGCATGGCGAGCCGATGATCTTCGGAGCGAACAACGAAATGGGCGTCCGCCTTAATCCCAAGACGCTCCAAGCCGAGATCGTCAAGCTCGGCGAGGACGGGATCACGGAGGACGATCTCCTCGTGCACGATGAGACGAACCCGACGATCGCTTGGCTCATCAGCGCGCTTCCGGGAGTCTGCGCGCTCGGCGTGATCTATTGCGATCCGGCGCCGTCCTACGATTCGGCGGTGCAGGCGCAGCACGCCCAGGCGGTCGAGCGCCTTGGCGAGCCGAGCATCGAGGCCCTCCTTCACTCGGGAGATACCTGGAAGGTTGAGTGACGCGACGAGGCGAGGAGCCGATTAACTGGTCTCCCTGCCTTGCGCTCGGCGCTCATCTCTTTTATTAACTTCGGCCCAAAGCCCTTTCCGCGCAGCTTCCCTGCGCCCTTTCACACTCACGGAGTCCAAGTTCAAATGCGTGAACTCATTCAGCTCGTTTCCACCGCAGGGACCGGTTATTCCTACGTCACGACGAAGAATAAGCGGACGATGACGGAAAAGCTTACGCTCAAGAAATACGATCCGCGTGCGGGTAAGCACGTCGAGTTCGTCGAAAAGAAGATGCCGAACCCCAAGAAGTAGAGCTTCTTCCTCATCAAAAAAGGCCGCGCGCATTCGATGCCGCGGCCTTTTTTTATTTGGGTGCGTGCCCGGAGCGAGGCGCGCCTGCATCAACGAAAATGCCGCGCTGGTTCGGGCTCCCGCCTCAGTTTATTCGAGGCAAAAGTGCACCACCGCGCGGCTCGTTGGGCTCGCGTCTCCGCTCCGAGCTGTTCACAGCTGAAGGAGCGCCTTCACCTCGGAGATCACCTGCGGCGCCTGAATGGGCTTGGTGATGTAGGCGTTCGCGCCGAGCGCCATGGCGCGCTGACGGTCCTCGGTCGAGCCCTCGGTGGTAATGATGATGATGGGGACGTCCTTATGCTTCTCATCGCTCCGAATGCGCTGCACAAGCTTCAGGCCGTCCATGATGGGCATATTGATGTCGGTGATGATCAGATCGAAGGTCCCCGTCGCGAGCTTTCGGAGTCCATCGACCCCATCTTCAGCCTCGGT